>NZ_JBXASU010000119.1:0-18994 GCF_058809705.1 Cupriavidus sp. MPR-AND1C
CGTGCCTTTTCTTCCGGCGCTGCGTCGATTTCGTCGTACTTCTTGGCCGAACCGCCAAACTTGGCTGCCAGCACCGTGGCAATTGCTGCCGTCAGGGTGGTCTTGCCGTGGTCAACGTGACCAATCGTGCCAACGTTCACGTGCGGCTTAGTCCGCGAGAACTTTTCCTTTGCCATTTTTCAGCTCCTAATCGAAACCAGTATGTCGTGTTCATAGTGCCGCCGCGCACAACGCGCGGCGGCGGATTTTTTACTTACTTGCCACGTGCCGTGATCACGGCGTCGGCTACGTTCTTCGGAGCTTCAGCGTAGTGCTTGAACTCCATCGTGTACGTAGCACGGCCTTGCGTGGCCGAACGCAGCGAGGTCGAGTAGCCGAACATCTCTGCCAGCGGAACTTCCGCGCGCAGGATCTTGCCACCGCCGACCATGTCGTCCATGCCCTGGATAATGCCGCGACGCGACGACAGATCGCCCATCACGTTACCCATGAAGTCTTCGGGCGTTTCCACTTCCACGGCCATCATCGGCTCGAGCAGCACGGGGCTTGCGCGGCGCATGCCTTCCTTGAAGCCCATGGAGCCGGCCATCTTGAACGCGTTTTCGTTCGAGTCCACATCGTGGTACGAACCGAAGAACAGCGTGACCTTGACGTCGACCACGGGGAAGCCTGCCAGAACGCCAGCGTTCAGGGTGTCCTGAATGCCCTTGTCCACTGCGGGGATGTACTCGCGCGGAACCACGCCGCCCTTGATGGCGTCGACGAATTCGTAGCCCTTGCCCGGTTCTTGCGGCTCGAGCTTCAGTACCACGTGACCGTACTGGCCACGGCCGCCCGACTGCTTGACGAACTTGCCTTCCACTTCGTCGCAGGTCTTGCGGATGGTTTCGCGGTACGCAACCTGGGGCTTGCCCACGGTGGCTTCCACGCCGAATTCGCGCTTCATGCGGTCAACCAGAATTTCGAGGTGGAGCTCGCCCATGCCCGAAATGATGGTCTGGCCGGATTCTTCGTCGGTCTTCACGCGGAACGACGGATCTTCCTGTGCCAGGCGGTTCAGGGCGATGCCCATCTTTTCCTGGTCAGCCTTGGTCTTCGGCTCGACAGCCTGCGAAATCACCGGCTCCGGGAACACCATGCGTTCCAGGATGATGATGTGGTCCGGATCGCACAGCGTGTCGCCCGTGGTGGCTTCTTTCAGGCCAACCGCGGCGGCGATGTCGCCTGCCAGCACTTCCTTGATTTCTTCGCGCTGGTTGGCGTGCATCTGCAGAATCCGGCCCAGGCGTTCCTTCTTGCTCTTGACCGGGTTGTAGATGGTGTCGCCCGAATTGACCTTGCCCGAGTAGACGCGGAAGAAGATCAGCTGGCCGACGAACGGGTCGGTCATGATCTTGAACGCCAGAGCGGAGAACTTTTCGTCATCCGCGGCACGGCGCGACGTTTCCTTGTCGTCATCGTCCACGCCGGTGACCGGCGGGATGTCGACCGGCGACGGCAGGAAGTCGATCACGGCGTCCAGCATACGCTGCACGCCCTTGTTCTTGAACGCGGTGCCGCACAGCATCGGCTGGATTTCGCAGGCGATGGTACGGTCGCGCAGGCCCTTGATGATCTCGGCTTCGGACAGTTCGCCCTCTTCCAGATACTTGTTCATCAGTTCTTCGTTCGACTCGGCAGCTGCCTCGACCATCTTCTCGCGCCATTCGTTGCACGAGTCGGCCAGTTCAGCCGGGATGTCCACGTAGTCGAACTTGGTGCCTTGGCTGGCCTCGTCCCAGATGATCGCTTTCATCTTGATGAGGTCGACCACACCCTTGAAGGTGTCTTCGGCGCCGATGGGCACAACGACGGGAACCGGGCTAGCCTTCAGGCGGGTCTTCAGCTGGTCGTAGACCTTGAAGAAATTCGCGCCGGTACGGTCCATCTTGTTGACGAAGGCCAAGCGCGGCACGCCGTACTTGTTAGCCTGGCGCCAGACGGTTTCCGACTGGGGCTGCACGCCACCCACTGCGCAGTAGACCATGCAAGCGCCGTCCAGCACGCGCATGGAGCGCTCCACCTCAATGGTGAAGTCCACGTGGCCCGGGGTGTCGATGATGTTGATGCGGTGTTCCGGGTAATTGCCGGCCATGCCCTTCCAGAAGGCGGTGGTCGCAGCGGAGGTGATCGTGATGCCACGCTCCTGTTCCTGCTCCATCCAGTCCATCGTGGCGGCGCCATCGTGCACTTCACCGATCTTGTGGTTCACACCGGTGTAGAACAGGATACGCTCGGTCGTGGTGGTTTTACCCGCGTCAATGTGAGCCGAGATACCGATATTGCGGTAGCGCTCAATGGGAGTCTTACGAGCCACTTTAATCCTCTATTCGTCCGTGAGACGCCGGCATCTCATTGCCAACGCCCGTAACACAAACGGGCGAGCGTGTGAAAACACAGCCCGCCCGGCAACCAACCGCGTATAACTCGCGCGCTTTAGAAGCGGAAGTGCGAGAACGCCTTGTTGGCTTCGGCCATGCGGTGCACTTCGTCGCGCTTCTTCATCGCGCCGCCGCGGCCTTCCGCTGCTTCCAGCAGCTCACCTGCCAGGCGCAGCGCCATCGACTTCTCGCTGCGTTTTTTCGCGGCCTCGCGCAACCAACGCATCGCCAATGCCAAACGACGCGACGGACGGACTTCGACCGGAACCTGATAGTTGGCGCCGCCCACGCGACGGCTCTTCACTTCGACCACCGGCTTCACGTTGTTGATCGCAACGGAAAACACTTCAACGGGGGCCTTGCCTGCCTTCTTTTCGATCTGGTCGAACGCGCCATAAACGATACGTTCGGCAACCGACTTCTTGCCGTCCAGCATCAGGACGTTCATGAACTTGGCAACTTCAACGTTACCGAACTTCGGATCGGGCAGGATATCCCGCTTGGGGACTTCACGACGACGTGGCATCTTCTTTCCTTTAGATTCAGTTGAGAGCGCGGCAATGATTTCCCGCTCTCCGGCCACCAACTAGCTTGCCTTCCATCGAGGCAAATTCGCCGGGTGACCACTTACTCGACGGCACGGCGCATAAACGCTCCGTTGTACCGCCGCCTGGTGACAGCACCATGACGCAACCGCCACAGGCTATCGTTTGTTGCTTCGGGCTTTGTGCCCAGCTTGCCTGGCGTTAGCCTTAAGCAGCCTTCGGACGCTTCGCGCCGTACTTCGAACGTGCCTGGCGACGATCCTTCACGCCTTGCAAGTCCAGCGAGCCACGGACGATGTGGTAACGCACACCCGGCAAGTCCTTCACACGGCCGCCGCGGATCAGCACGACCGAGTGTTCTTGCAGGTTGTGGCCTTCACCGCCGATGTACGAGATGACCTCGAAACCGTTGGTCAGGCGCACCTTGGCGACCTTACGCAGTGCCGAGTTCGGCTTCTTCGGCGTCGTGGTGTACACACGGGTGCACACGCCGCGACGCTGGGGGCAGTTCTCAAGCGCCGGGCTCTTGCTCTTGACGACTTCAGAGACACGCGGCTTGCGAACCAGTTGGTTGATAGTTGGCATTGTTCAATCCAGCTTGGTTTTACGGAAAAACACCCCTGGGGCCACAAGCAATGGGCCGAAGAGGCAACGACGGGTTTTGGGCGGGAAAAGTGAGCGAGCGCTCTTGAGACGGACCTGTGGAGGAACAGACTGGCCAAAGAGCGCGAGCTCGCCTGGGATCCCGCTGCGACCACACCACCAGAGCATCACACGATCCCCTGGCAGGCTTGTCGATTGCGAACCGAGGGCCACAATTACGACAGGCGAGCGAAATCCAAAGCCAAAAACTCGAATCTGACATGCTAGCAGCGACTACGTAAACCGTCAAGCAGCTTCTGAAAGAAGCGTGCTGCCCGGCTTAGGCCCGGGCAAGGTCTCAAAAGTCCTCCACGGCACCCAGCGCTTCCAGGATGGCATCGCCGTAGCGCTCCAGCTTGGCGGCGCCGATGCCGGGGACTTCAGCCATTGCCGTCAACGAATCCGGCGCGCTGCGCGCCAGTTCGGCCAGCGTGGCGTCATGGAAGATCACATAGGCCGGCACGCCGTGCTCGCGTGCCGTCTCGGTGCGCCACTTGCGCAGGGCTTCCCAGTTGGCCAATGCCTCGGTGTCCATGCCGGCGGTATGGTCGGTGCGTGTGCCGGCGGAGCCGCGCACGCCACGCTCGCCGCTCTTGGCTGGCTTGCTGGCCTGGCGGCGCAGGGTGATCGGCATCTCGCCCTTGAGCACCGCGCGCGCAGCGTCGCCAAGCAGCAGGGCGCCGTGACCGCCATGGTCGATCACCAGCAGGCCGTGGGCAATCAACTGGCGGAAAATGGCGTGCCACTCGGAGACTGAACGGTCCGCGCCGATGCCAAACGTGGAGACCTTGTCGTGGCCCCATTGGCGAATTTTTTCCGACGCATTGCCGCGCAGCACGTCGACCATATGGGTCGCGCCGAAATGAACGCGGCTGGCCTGTGCCGTACGGTAGACGCATGACAGCGCCATCTGCGCTTCACGCGTGCCATCCCAGGTAGCGGGCGGCTCCAGGCAGGTGTCGCAGTTGCCGCAGGGCTCGCTGGCTTCGTCGAAATAGCCAAGGATGCGCACGCGGCGGCAGCCGGCCGTCTCGCACAGTCCGAGCAGGGCATCGAGCTTGGCGGACGAGACGCGCTTGTGCGCATCGTCTGCCTCGGACTCGTCGATCATGCGCTTTTGCTGAACCACGTCGCCCAGGCCGTAGGCCATCCAGGCGTTGGCCGGCAGCCCGTCGCGGCCGGCACGGCCGGTCTCCTGATAGTAGCCCTCCATGCTCTTGGGCAAGTCCAGGTGCGCCACAAAACGCACGTCCGGCTTGTCGATGCCCATGCCAAAAGCGATGGTGGCCACCATGATCACGCCCTCTTCCTCGCGGAAACGCGCCTGATGGTGCTGGCGCACGCCCGCATCCATACCGGCGTGGTATGCCAGCGCGTTGAGGCCCTGGGCGCTGAGGTAGCTGGCGGTGTCCTCCACCTTCTTGCGCGACAAGCAATAGACGATGCCGCTGTCGTGCGTGCCGTCCGCGGCCAGGTGCTCGGCCTTGATAAAGGCCAGCAACTGCTGGCGCGCATTGTCCTTCTCGACGATGCGATAGCGGATATTGGGACGGTCGAAGCTGGAGACGAAGACGCGGGCGTCGTGCAGCGCGAGGCGCTCGACGATTTCCTCGCGCGTGACGGAATCCGCGGTAGCCGTCAGGGCAATGCGCGGCACTTCCGGGAAGCGCTCGTGCAGCACCGAGAGCTGGATGTACTCGGGTCGGAAGTCATGGCCCCACTGCGATACACAGTGCGCCTCGTCGATGGCGAACACGCCGATACGGGTACGCTGGAGCAGGTCCTGGAAGCGCGGCGTCATCAGCCGCTCGGGCGCCACATAGAGGATTTCCAGCCGGCCGGCGAGCAGATCGCGCTCGACCGCGGAGGCCTCGGCCCCGCTGAGCGTCGAGTTCAGCACTGCTGCGCGCACGCCCGCCTCGGACAGCGCCGCGACCTGGTCCTGCATCAGCGCGATCAGGGGCGACACCACGATGCCGGTGCCCTGCCCGGCCCGCTGCCGCAGCAGCGCGGGAATCTGGTAGCACAGCGACTTGCCGCCGCCGGTCGGCATCAGGACCAGGCAATCGCCGCCATCGGCCACATGGTCGATGATCTCCCCCTGCCGGCCGCGGAAGGCGTGGTAGCCAAAAACATCCTTGAGAATCGCCAGGGCGCGCGACATAGCAACAGCTTAAAAAAGGGTGGGACCGCGAAAGGCGTAACCATACCACCAAGGGCGCGGCTAACTACTTCGGCCTGTGACGAATGTTCCCGGATTTCTTTCGTGTGGCGGCGCATGGAGCACGGGTCCTTGCCCCTGCGGCAAAGCATAAGCACGACGAATAAAAATGACCGAAGAGAGCGACGGAAATAAAACAGGCCATATACGTACAGTACGTACAGGCCAAAAAAAACCCGGCCACCAGGGCCGGGCTTCTTCATGCAGCTTGCTTGCAGGTTCAGGCGGGCAGTCTTAGACCGCGTCGCCCTCGCCTTCGGTCGTCGCCGGCACCACAGGCGGCTCGATGAAGAGCGACTGCTCTTCGTCGGAGATCGCCTGGGCACGTTCGCGCTCGGCCGCCTCGCGCGCCTTGCGGGCACGGTGGTAGGCCAGACCCGTACCAGCGGGGATCAGTCGGCCAACGATCACGTTTTCCTTCAGGCCACGCAGGTCGTCGGTCTTGCCCATGATCGCGGCTTCCGTCAGCACGCGGGTGGTTTCCTGGAACGATGCCGCCGAGATGAAGCTGTCGGTCGACAGCGACGCCTTGGTGATACCGAGCAGCAGGTTTTCGTACGTGGCCGGACGCTTGCCTTCGGCGATCACGCGATCGTTCTCGTCAAGCAGTTCCGAACGCTCCACCTGTTCACCCGGGATGAACTTGGTGTCGCCCACATCCGCGATCTGCACGCGGCGCAGCATCTGGCGCACGATCACTTCGATGTGCTTGTCGTTGATCTTCACGCCCTGCAGACGGTACACGTCCTGCACTTCGTCGACGATGTAGTGCGCCAGCTCCTCGATGCCCTTCAGGCGCAGGATGTCGTGCGGGTCCGCCGGACCTTCCACGATCATTTCGCCCTTGTTCACCACCTGGCCATCGTGCACCAGGACTTGCTTTTCCTTGGTGATCAGGAACTCATGGGCGTTGCCGTCCAGGTCCGTAATCACCAGGCGTTGCTTGCCCTTGGTGTCCTTGCCGAACGACGTGGTGCCGGTCACTTCCGCCAGCACGGCGGCATCCTTCGGCGAACGCGCTTCGAACAGCTCGGCCACACGCGGCAGACCCCCGGTAATGTCGCGGGTCTTTTGCGATTCGGTCGGGATACGTGCAAGCACTTCGCCCACGTGCACCTGCTGGCCGTCCTTCACGGTGATCAGCGCGCCGACCTGGAAGCCGATGGTCACGGAGTGGTCCGTGCCCGGGATCTTCACTTCCTGGCCGTTGGCGTCGAGCAGCTTCACCTGCGGGCGCAGGCCCTTGGTGGCAGCCGTACGGCGCTTTGCATCAATCACCACGAGGGTCGACAGGCCGGTGACCTCGTCCATCTGCTTGGCGACGGTCACGCCTTCTTCGACGTTCTCGAACTTGGTCGTGCCGGTGTACTCCGACACGATCGGGCGCGTCAGCGCGTCCCACGTGGCCAGCTGCGTGCCAGCCTTGATGGCCTGGCCGTCCTGCACCAGCAGCGTGGCGCCGTACGGGATCTTGTGGCGCTCGCGCTCGCGGCCGTGGTCGTCGGTGATCAGCGCTTCACCCGAACGCGAGATGACGATCAGCTCGCCCTTCGCATTGGTAACGTAACGCATGGTCGCCGTGAAACGCACGGTACCGGTTGCCTTCGCTTCCACGCTCGATGCCACGGCCGAACGCGATGCCGCGCCGCCGATGTGGAACGTACGCATGGTCAGCTGGGTGCCCGGCTCGCCAATCGACTGAGCGGCGATCACGCCAACCGCTTCGCCGGAGTTCACCAGCACGCCGCGGCCAAGGTCGCGGCCATAGCACATGCCGCACAGGCCGTAGCGCGTGTCGCACGACAGCGGCGTGCGCACCTTCACTTCGTCCACGCCGATGGCGTCGATCATGTCGACCAGGTCTTCGTCCAGCAGGGTGCCGGCCTCGATCGCGGTTTCCTGGGTCTCAGGGTTCACCACGTCGGACACCGTCACACGGCCGAGAATCCGGTCGCGCAGCGCTTCGATCACTTCACCGCCTTCAACCAGGGCCTTCATGGCCACGCCGTTGGTCGTGCCGCAATCGTCTTCCACCACCACCAGATCCTGCGTCACGTCGACCAGACGACGGGTCAGGTAACCCGAGTTCGCGGTCTTCAGTGCCGTATCCGCCAGGCCCTTACGCGCACCGTGGGTGGAGATGAAGTACTGCAGAACGTTCAGGCCTTCACGGAAGTTCGCCGTAATCGGCGTTTCAATGATCGAGCCATCCGGCTTGGCCATCAGGCCACGCATGCCAGCCAGCTGACGGATCTGCGCAGCGGAACCGCGCGCGCCCGAGTCAGCCATCATGTAAATCGAGTTGAAGGAGTCTTGCTTCACGGTGTTGCCGTGACGGTCGACCACGTCTTCGTGCTGGAGCTGCTCCATCATCGCCTTGCCCACCTGGTCGCCGGCGGCGCCCCAGATGTCCACGACGTTGTTGTAGCGTTCCTGGTCGGTCACCAGACCCGACATGTACTGCTTGTCGTATTCCTTCACCTTGGCTGCCGCGTCGGAAATGATCTTTTCCTTTTGCGGCGGCACCAGCATGTCGTCGATGGCGATCGAGATACCAGCGCGCGTTGCCAGGCGGAAGCCCGACTGCAGCAGCTTGTCAGCGAAGATCACGGTCTCGCGCAGGCCGCACTTACGGAACGCGGTGTTGATCAGGCGCGAGATTTCCTTCTTCTTCAGCGGCTTGTTCAGCACCGAGAAAGGCAGGCCCTTCGGCAGGATCTCGGACATGATCGCGCGGCCGACCGTGGTGGCCTGCAGCGTGATCTTGGGCGCGAAGCGGGCGTCGCCCACTGCATCCTTGTCGACCAGTTCATACTCGGTGATACGCACGTTCACGCGCGAAGCCAGTTCGACTTCCTTGTTCTCGTAGGCGCGGATCACTTCGCTGATGTCGGCAAACGTCAGGCCTTCGCCCTTGCCGTTGATCTTGTCGCGGGTCGTGTAGTACAGACCCAGCACCACGTCTTGCGACGGGACGATCGACGGATCGCCGTTGGCCGGGAACAGCACGTTGTTGGAGGCCAGCATCAGCGTGCGGGCTTCCATCTGCGCTTCCAGCGACAGCGGGACGTGAACAGCCATCTGGTCACCGTCGAAGTCGGCGTTGAACGCCGCGCAGACCAGCGGGTGCAGCTGGATGGCCTTGCCTTCGATCAGCACCGGCTCGAACGCCTGGATGCCCAGGCGGTGCAGCGTCGGCGCGCGGTTCAGCATGACCGGATGCTCGCGGATCACCTCTTCGAGGATGTCCCACACCACAGCGGTCTGGCTTTCCACTTCCTTCTTCGCCGCCTTGATGGTGGTGGCGATGCCCATCGTTTCCAGCTTGTGGAAAATGAAAGGCTTGAACAGCTCGAGCGCCATCAGCTTGGGCAGGCCGCACTGATGCAGCTTCAGGGTCGGGCCCACCACAATGACCGAACGGCCGGAGTAGTCGACGCGCTTGCCCAGCAAGTTCTGACGGAAACGGCCGCCCTTGCCCTTGATCATTTCGGCCAGCGACTTCAGCGGACGCTTGTTGGCGCCCGTCATGGCCTTGCCGCGACGACCGTTGTCCAGCAGCGAGTCAACCGCTTCCTGCAGCATGCGCTTTTCGTTGCGCACGATGATTTCAGGCGCCTTCAGTTCGAGCAGGCGCTTCAGGCGGTTGTTACGGTTGATGACGCGGCGATACAGGTCGTTCAGGTCCGAGGTGGCGAAACGGCCACCATCCAGCGGAACCAGCGGACGCAGTTCGGGCGGCAGCACCGGCAGCACTTCCAGGATCATCCATTCCGGCTTGATGCCCGAACGCTGGAACGCCTCGAGCACCTTCAGGCGCTTGGCGAACTTCTTGATCTTGGCTTCGGAGCCGGTGGTCTGCAGCTCGGCGCGGATCGTTTCGATCTGCTTTTCGATGTCGATGCCGCGCAGCAATTCACGGATGCCTTCGGCACCCATCATGGCCACGAACTCGCCTTCGCCATACTCTTCGCACTTGGCGATGTAGTCGTCCTCGGACATGATCTGGCTCTTCTTGAGCGGGGTCATGCCGGGTTCGAGCACCACGAATGCTTCGAAGTACAGGACGCGTTCGATATCGCGCAGCGTCATGTCGAGCACCATGCCCAGACGCGACGGCAGCGACTTCAGGAACCAGATGTGCGCGGTCGGCGCAGCCAGTTCGATGTGGCCCATGCGCTCGCGGCGCACCTTGGCCAGCGTCACTTCAACGCCGCACTTCTCGCAGATCACGCCGCGATGCTTCAGGCGCTTGTACTTGCCGCACAGGCACTCGTAGTCCTTGATCGGGCCAAAGATCTTGGCGCAGAACAGACCATCGCGCTCGGGCTTGAACGTCCGATAGTTGATGGTTTCCGGCTTCTTCACTTCACCGTACGACCACGAACGGATCTTCTCTGGCGATGCCAGGCCGATCTTGATCGCGTCGAACTGCTCTTCCTGCTGAACCTGCTTAAAGAGATCGAGCAATGCTTTCATTGCAACTCCTTGTTTCGCCGCCAGCCCGACAGCATGTCGGGCCCGCGGCATTCATCCTGTGGGAAAACCGTAGCGGGCATTCGGCGGCAGGCGGGCCATTCACGGCCGGCCTGCCGCGCACTCTCGATCCAAATCAATAGCGATCGAGGTCGATGTCGATACCCAGCGAACGGATTTCCTTCACCAGCACGTTGAACGATTCCGGCATGCCGGCATCGATCGAGTGCTCGCCCTTGACGATGTTCTCGTAGACCTTGGTCCGGCCGTTCACGTCATCGGACTTGACCGTCAGCATTTCCTGCAGCACGTAGGAGGCACCATATGCTTCCAGCGCCCACACTTCCATTTCACCGAAACGCTGGCCACCGAACTGCGCCTTACCACCCAGCGGCTGCTGGGTCACCAGCGAGTACGGGCCGGTCGAACGCGCGTGCATCTTGTCGTCGACCAAGTGGTGCAGCTTCAGCATGTGCATCACGCCGAGCGTAACCGGACGCTCGAACGCTTCGCCGGTGCGGCCGTCGTGCAGCGTGACCTGTTGCTTGGAAGCGGTCAGGCCCATGTCGCGGGCGATCTCTTCCGGGTACGCCAGGTCCAGCATGCGGCGGATCTCGTCTTCATGCGCACCGTCGAACACCGGCGTGGCGAACGGGACACCCTTCTTCAGGTTGGTCGCCAGTTCCAGCACTTCAGCGTCCGACAGGCTGTCGAGGTCTTCCGGCTTGCCGCTCTCGTTGTAGATCTGGGCGAGCAACGGACGCAGTTCCTGCGCCTTAGCCTGCGCCTTGAGCATGGAGCCGATACGCTGGCCCAGGCCGCGCGCGGCCCAGCCCAGGTGGGTTTCCAGAATCTGGCCCACGTTCATCCGCGACGGCACGCCGAGCGGGTTCAGCACGATGTCGGCGGGCGTGCCGTCGGCCATGTAGGGCATGTCTTCGATCGGGACGATCTTGGACACAACACCCTTGTTGCCGTGACGGCCTGCCATCTTGTCGCCAGGCTGCAGACGGCGCTTGACGGCCAGGTACACCTTGACCATCTTGATCACGCCCGGCGGCAGTTCGTCGCCTTGCGTGAGCTTCTTGCGCTTTTCTTCAAAGGCCAGGTCGAACTCGTGGCGCTTCTGCTCGATGGCTTCCTTGACGGCTTCCAGCTGGGCAGCCACTTCCTCGTCGGCCGGGCGGATGTCGAACCAGTGGTACTTGTCCAGATCGGCCAGGTACTCGCGGGTCAGCTTGGCGCCCTTGGACAGCTTCTTCGGACCGCCATTGACGGTCTTGTCGAGCAGCAGGCGCTCCAGACGCTGGAAGGCATCACCTTCCACGATACGCAGCTGGTCGTTCAGGTCCAGGCGGTAGCGCTTGAGTTCATCGTCGATGATGGACTGGGCACGCTTGTCGCGGGTCACGCCTTCGCGGGTGAAGACCTGGACGTCGATCACGATACCGCTCATCCCCGAGGGAACGCGCAGCGAGGTGTCCTTCACGTCCGAAGCCTTCTCACCGAAGATCGCGCGCAGGAGCTTTTCTTCCGGGGTCAGCTGGGTCTCGCCCTTGGGCGTGACCTTGCCGACCAGCACGTCACCGGCTTCCACTTCGGCACCGATGTAGGTGATGCCGGACTCGTCCAGACGCGCGAGCTGTGCTTCGGCGAGGTTGGAAATGTCGCGGGTGATTTCTTCCGGCCCCAGCTTGGTGTCACGCGCGACGACCGACAGTTCCTCGATGTGGATCGAGGTGTAGCGGTCTTCGGCAACCACGCGTTCGGAGATCAGGATCGAGTCTTCGAAGTTGTAGCCGTTCCACGGCATGAACGCCACCAGCATGTTCTGGCCGAGCGCGAGCTCGCCCAGGTCGGTCGATGCGCCGTCGGCGATCACGTCGCCACGGGCGACGAAATCCCCAACCTTGACCATCGGACGCTGGTTGATGTTGGTGTTCTGGTTCGAGCGGGTGTACTTGATCAGGTTGTAGATGTCGACGCCCACTTCACCGGCGACAGCTTCCTCATCGTTCACGCGAATCACGATACGCATGGCGTCGACGTAGTCCACCACGCCGCCACGGGTTGCCTGGACGGCAGTACCCGAGTCGACCGCAACGGTACGCTCGATGCCGGTACCCACCAGCGGCTTGTCCGGACGCAGGCAAGGCACGGCCTGACGCTGCATGTTGGCGCCCATCAGTGCACGGTTCGCATCATCGTGCTCGAGGAACGGCACCAGCGATGCCGCGGCCGAGACGATCTGCGAAGGCGCCACGTCGATGTACTGGACGCGGTCCGGCGTGACCATACGGGTTTCCCGCTCGCTACCTTCACGCGACGACACCAGTTCGTCGATCAGGGTACCGTCGGCGTCAACCGTCGCGTTGGCTTGCGCCACCACATACTTGCCTTCCTCAATGGCGGACAGGTAGTCGACCTGGTCGGTCAACTTGCTGTCGACCACCTTGCGGTACGGCGTTTCCAGGAAGCCGTACTCGTTCAGGCGTGCATACAGTGCCAGCGAGTTGATCAGGCCAATGTTCGGGCCTTCCGGTGTTTCGATCGGGCACACGCGGCCGTAGTGGGTCGGGTGCACGTCACGCACTTCAAAGCCTGCGCGCTCACGGGTCAAACCGCCCGGGCCCAGTGCGGAGACACGACGCTTGTGCGTAATCTCGGACAGCGGGTTGGTCTGGTCCATGAACTGCGACAGCTGCGACGAACCGAAGAACTCGCGGATGGCCGACGAAATCGGCTTCGAGTTGATCAGGTCGTGCGGCATCAGGTTTTCGGTCTCGGCCTGGCCCAGACGCTCCTTCACGGCGCGCTCGACGCGCGACAAGCCGGCACGGAACTGGTTTTCGGCCAGTTCGCCAACGCAGCGAACGCGACGATTGCCCAGGTGATCGATGTCATCGACCTCACCCTTGCCGTTGCGCAGGTTGACCAGGATCTTGATGGTCTCGAGGATGTCCTCGTCCTGCAGCACCATGCTGCCTTCACCGCTCGGGCGGCCCAGGCGGCTGTTGACCTTCATGCGGCCAACACGCGACAGGTCGTACGACTCTTCGCTGTAGAACAGGCGCTGGAACAGGGCTTCCACCGCGTCTTCGGTCGGCGGCTCGCCGGGACGCATCATGCGGTAGATCGCGATACGCGCAGCGGTCTGGTCGGCGGTGTCGTCCACGCGCAGCGTCTGCGACATGTACGGACCTTGGTCCAGATCGTTGGTGTACAGGGTCTGGATCTGCTTGACACCGGCTTCGCGCAGGTTTTCCAGCACGGTTTCGGTCAGCTCGTCGTTAGCGTTGGCAATCACCTCACCGGTATCCGGGTCGATGATGTTCTTCGCCAGCACGCGGCCGAGCAGGTAGTCTTCCGGCACGCTGATCAGCTTGGTACCGGCGGAATCCAGGTCGCGAATATGCTTTGCGTTGATCCGCTTGTCCTTCTCCACGACGACACGGCCGTCCTTGTCGGCGATGTCGAAGCGCGCGACTTCACCACGCAGGCGTTCGGGCACGAATTCCATCTGCGCGCCTTCCGACTGCAGGGTGAAATTGTCGAACACGAAGAAGTGCGCGAGGATCTGTTCCGGGGTCAGACCGATCGACTTCAGCAGGATCGTCACCGGCATCTTGCGGCGACGGTCAACGCGGAAGTACAAGATGTCCTTCGGGTCGAACTCGAAGTCGAGCCACGAGCCGCGGTAAGGAATAATCCGTGCCGAGAACAGCAGCTTGCCCGAGCTGTGGGTCTTGCCCTTGTCGTGTTCGAAGAACACGCCAGGCGAACGGTGAAGCTGCGAAACAATCACACGCTCGGTACCGTTGATGACGAAGGAGCCGGTCGACGTCATGAGCGGAATTTCGCCCATGTAGACTTCCTGTTCCTTGACTTCCTTGACCTTGCCCGGATTTTCCCGATCGTTGATGATCAGGCGTACCTTGGCACGCAGAGCCGAGTGGAAGGTCAGGCCACGCTGTTGACATTCCTTGACGTCGAACGGCGGGTTGGAGAGGTGGTAGGAGACGAACTCCATACGGGCGAGCCCGTTGTGCGACACAATCGGGAAGATTGCACTGAAAGCCGCTTGCAGACCCTCGGTTTTGCGACGTGAGGGTGGCGCACCCTCTTGCAGAAACTGAGCGTAGGATTCAATCTGGGTGGCAAGCAGGAAAGGAACCTGATGAACCGTCGCGCGCTTCGCAAAACTTTTGCGAATGCGCTTCTTTTCGGTGAAGCTGTACGCCATGGGATCTCCGAATCATCGCAGGGCTGGCTGGACCTGGCGCAGCACCTGAGGTGTTCAGCGACTGGGAGGGGATTTGGCGGTTGGCCGCTACCAACCTCTGGCTGACGGTGTCCGCACGCTGCGAGCCGGCAGAAACGACGCAATGCGTCATACCGGCCCGGGGGACACCCGACCAAACTTGTCTTCTGCAGTCGGTTCAGAAGACAAACATCAGCAACCACTTAGTGTGCCACTGATGTTTGGCCTCTGCTCAAGCTTAGGCATACGCCCAGCTCTGAAGCATCGCTTGCGCCACTTATTCACGCTTCGGAGTGCACAGTAAAACACACATCGCAGAAGCGCAAAAAGGCTGGCGCCGGGAATCTCCCTTTGCCAGCCCCATTCGCGTGCCAAAAGGCACGCGAGTACAGCTTACTTGACTTCGACCTTTGCGCCGGCTTCTTCCAGCTTCTTCTTGGCGTCAGCTGCAGCAGCCTTGTCCACGCCTTCCTTGACAGCCTTCGGTGCGCCGTCAACCAGATCCTTGGCTTCCTTCAGGCCCAGGCCGGTGATTTCGCGAACAGCCTTAATCACGCCAACCTTGTTTGCGCCGATTTCCGACAGGATAACGTTGAACTCGGTTTGCTCTTCAGCGGCAGCAGCGCCTGCGCCCGGGGCAGCAGCCACGGCCATCGAAGCGGCGGACACGCCAAACTTTTCTTCGAACGCCTTGACCAGGTCGTTCAGTTCCATCACGGACATCGAGCCTACGGCTTCGAGGATGTCGTCTTTGCTGATTGCCATTTGGAATACTCCTGCTAAATGTGATTCGGTATCGGTAATGCGATCTTGATGAGCCAGGCTGCGAAAGGCTTACGCCTTAAGCAGCTGCGCCTTCGCTCTCGGCGGCGGCAGCAGCGCCTTCGCCTTCGGCGGGGGCGCCTTCGCTCTTCTTGGCGGCCAGTGCAGCCAGCAGACGGGCGAAGCCCGACACCGGTGCCTGCATCACGCCAAGCAGCTGAGCAATCAGTTCGTCACGGCTCGGGATCGAGGCCAGTGCCTTGACGGCAGCAGCATCGAGCACATTGCCGTCGTACGACGCTGCGCGCAGAACCAACTTGTCGTTGGTCTTGGCAAAGTCGTTCAGAACCTTGGCCGACGACACTGCATCTTCGGAAATACCGTAGATCAGCGGACCGGTCATTTGCTCTGCGAGGCCGGCAAACGGCGTGCCTTCCACGGCGCGGCGTGCCAGCGTGTTCTTCAGAACACGCAGGTACACTCCTTGCTCGCGGGCCTTGGCGCGCAGCTTGGTCAGATCGCCAACCGCAATGCCGCGATATTCGGCTACGACGATGGTCTGGGCTTTAGCGACTTGCGCCGAAACCTCAGCAACGACGGCCTTCTTATCTTCAATATTAAGTGGCACGGTTAAGCTCCAAAACGATGCTTGTCCCCCGGATCGTCCGGGGCACGCACATCAGTCCAAACGAACGGCGTCCGATTTGGCCCGAATCACCCGGGTCATTGCCCGGATTCTTCAATCCCTCGGGTGCGCCATCTGCGCTGGTGGGCCGGGAGGCGTCACGGCAGGCCGAAGCCACGCTGCGTACGTTCCGTCCGATTAAGGCGAGGCAGCCAACCTACGGCCGCACCCGCCACCAGCGGTCTTTGATAACCAGCGGTGCCTGCTCCGCGCTTGCGCGCCGGTGGGCACCACTGCCCAAAGCCTTGCTCCTTCATCCTGCGGTGTCCATCGGGCACCGCCTGACTCGGGAGACGATCCCGGCCTGGGCCAGGATCCTCAATTCTTTACGCCGGGCGACGTTATCGGGTCCGCCCTGCGGTTGCCGCCAGCCTTAGGCCGACAGCGAAGCCTGTTCCACGCGAACGCCAACGCCCATGGTGGACGAAACAGCGATCTTGCGCAGGTACACGCCCTTGCTGGTAGCCGGCTTCGACTTCACCAGGGCTTCGATCAGCGCGCTCAGGTTGCGCTTCAGATCGGCGTCCTGGAACGAACGGCGGCCAATGGTGGCGTGGATGATACCGGCCTTGTCGACACGGTATTGCACCTGACCGGCCTTGGCATTCTTCACAGCCTGGGCGACGTCGGGGGTAACCGTACCGACCTTCGGGTTCGGCATCAGGCCACGCGGGCCCAGGATCTGGCCCAGCGTACCAACGATACGCATCGTGTCCGGCGAAGCGATCACGACGTCGAAGTTCAGGTTGCCGGCCTTGACTTGTTCAGCCAGGTCTTCCATACCGACGATTTCGGCGCCAGCTGCCTTCGCGGCTTCAGCCTTTTCGCCTTGGGCGAACACAGCCACCCGAACCGACTTGCCGGTACCGGCAGGCAGCACGACGGAGCCACGAACCACCTGGTCCGACTTCTTCGCATCGATGCCGAGTTGCACGGCAACGTCGATGGATTCGTCGAACTTGGCCGATGCGCAACCCTTCACCAGGCCCAGGGCCTCGTCGATCGGGTAGAACTTGGTGCGCTCGATCTTCGCCTTGTTCGCGGCGGTGCGCTTGGAAACCTTAGCCATTTACAGACCCTCCACGGTGATGCCCATCGAGCGAGCCGAACCGGCGATCGTACGGACAGCAGCGTCCAGATCGGCAGCGGTCAGGTCAGCGTTCTTTGCCTTGGCGATTTCTTCAGCCTGGGCACGCGTGATCTTGCCGACCTTGTCGGTATGCGGCTTGGCCGAACCCTTGGTCAGGCCAGCTGCCTTCTTGATCAGAACGGTCGCCGGGGGCGACTTCATCACGAAGGTGAAGCTCTTGTCGGCGAAGGCGGTAATCACCACCGGCACCGGCAGGCCGGGTTCCATGCCTTGGGTCTGCGCGTTGAACGCCTTGCAGAACTCCATGATGTTCAGACCGCGTTGACCCAGTGCGGGGCCCACGGGCGGGGAGGGATTTGCCTTACCAGCCGGAATTTGCAGCTTGATAAAGCCAATGATCTTCTTGGCCATATTTACTCCAATCCGGACCGCTTCCTGACGGAATGCGATCCTGTTGAGTCGTAGCGCGCTATCGCTGCAGGGATGGTTCATCCACCCCGGCCAGCCTCACGCTCCTCTTGTGGCCAGCCCCTTTTCGAGACTGGCCGCTGCATTTTTCGCTGACCTTGCGGCCAGCATAAAACGCGAAAACCTGAACCGCTTAAACCACTTAAACCACTTAGACCTTCTCGACCTGGCCGAACTCGAGCTCGACCGGGGTGGCACGCCCGAAGATGGTGACCGAGACGCGCAAGCGCGATTTCTCGTAGTTCACTTCCTCGACGTTACCGTTGAAGTCGGTGAAAGGACCGTCCTTGACGCGAACCATTTCGCCCACTTCGAAGAGCGTCTTGGGACGCGGCTTCTCGACCCCTTCCTGCATCTGGGTCATGATCTTGTCGACTTCCTTCTGGGAAATCGGGCTCGGGCGATTGCGCGCACCGCCGACGAAGCCAGTGACCTTGCTGGTGTTCTTCACCAGGTGCCAGGTCTCGTCGGTCATTTCCATCTCGACCAGCACATACCCCGGGAAGAAGCGACGCTCGGTGACAGACTTCTGCCCACCCTTGATTTCAACGACTTCTTCGGACGGGACCAGGATGCGGCCAAACTTGTCCTGCATTTCGGCGCGCTCAATGCGCTCCTGCAGCGCGCGCTGCACACTCTTTTCCATGCCGGAATAGGCGTGCACCACATACCAGCGCTTCTTCGACGAAGGCGATTCAGCTGCGGGGACTTCCTGTTGTGCGTTATCCGTCATGTTCTATCCTTCATTTCCAGCCCAGCACGAGCGAAAAGATGACCCACTCGATGAGCTTGTCCGCAGACCACAGGAACACGGCCATGATCACGACAAAGACAAACACCAGGCCCGTCATCTGCCCGGCTTCCTTGCGGGTGGGCCAAACGACCTTGCGGACTTCACGATACGATTCCTTGGAGAAACCGATGAAGTCCTTGCCTGGCGCCGATACCAGCGCGACCACCACGCCCAGCGCGATGCCGCCGAACAGCGCAGCGCCACGCACGTAGGACGGTTGCTGTGCCAGGGCATAGAAACCGATGACGCCGGCAACCACCAGTAGCACCGCGGCGCCAAGCAACCACTTACCACTGGCGGCGTTGACGGTTTCGACGTTGGGATTGGCCATGTTTCGCAAACGAGACTAAGCCGCGTCACGATACTCTCTATCGCGACGCGGCTGATTGAATTGGCAGGGGCAGAGGGAATCGAACCCCCAACCTTCGGTTTTGGAGACCGACGCTCTGCCAGTTGAGCTATACCCCTAAAACAACTGTGGGGTCGGCGATTAGGCCAACCCCTCTGGCAACGAATACGGCCGGTTGGTGCCGTATTCGCTGTTCGACTTTATCAGTCGAGGATCTTTGCCACGACGCCGGCGCCGACGGTACGACCGCCTTCACGGATAGCGAAACGCAGGCCTTCTTCC
>NZ_JBXASU010000120.1:0-18747 GCF_058809705.1 Cupriavidus sp. MPR-AND1C
GGGTCGGGGCGCTCATCGGGGCGGCTCCTCGTCCAGGTGCTGCCACAGATCGCGCGGATCGAACGACAGCATCGCGGCGAGCACGATCACCAGCGCGGCGAACGACCACAGCGCCACGCCCGGCAGCACCCGCGCCATGGTCGAGAGCTTGACCAGCGTGACCAGCACGCCAATCATGAAGACTTCGATCATGCCCCACGGCCGGGTTTGCTGGATGCCGCGCACGATGCGCTCGAAGCCCGGCGGCATCCGGTGGCGCGCCATCGGCACCAGCAGGTAAAGCATCATCAGCATCTCGGACAAGGGAAACAGGATGGTGGTGGCGAACACCAGCACGGCCACCAGCGTCATGTTGTCCGCGTAGAGCGCCTGCACCGCGCCCCACAGCGTGGTTTCGGTGCGCACGCCCTTGAGATCCATCTCGACGATGGGATAGGCGTTGGACACCAGGAACAGGATCAGCGCGGTAATGACCAACGGCAGCAGCCGCGCATAGGCCCGCGCGCTGTCGCGGTAGAGCTGGCCGCCGCAGCGCAGGCACAGCGCGCGCTCGCCCGGCTCCAGCTCGGCGCGCTGGTAGACCGCATCGCAGTACTCGCAGGCCACCAGCCGGGCCAGCTCGGCCTGGGTGGGCGGCGCTGCCAATGGCTGCGGTTCGGGACGGCTGGTTTCGCTCATGCCTTGCCGGAACCCGCCACGTCCTCGGCGGTGGTGATGGGCTTGCCTTGCGCCAGCGCGGGCGGCGGGTCGGTCAGGTGCTGCGAGCCGATGGTCCAGTCGCGCAGCAGCGCGTAGGCCACCGCCAGCAGCGTCGGGCCGATAAAGACGCCGAGAAAGCCAAAGGCCAGCGCGCCGCCGAACACGCCCAGCATCACCCAGATCAGCGGCATGTCGGTGCCTTTGCTAATGAGGAGCGGCTTGATGACGTTGTCGGCCATGCTGACCACGCCCACGCCCCACACCACCATGAAGATGGCCCAGCCGAGCGAGCCGGTGTGGTAAAGCCAGAGCGCGGCGGGAATCCACACCAGCGGCGGGCCGACCGGGATCACGGACAGGAAGAAGGTAATGAAGCCAAGGATGGCGGCGCCGGGCACGCCGGCGATCCAGAAGCCGATGCCGGCCAGCAACGCCTGCACGAAGGCCGTGCCCAGCACGCCGTAGACCACGCCCTTGACGGTGTTGCCGGCCAGCGCCAGCAGGTGGTCGGCGCGCTCGCCGGCGATGCGGCGCATGCCCGCGCGCAGCCACGCCACCGCGAACTCGCCGCCGGTATAGAAGAAGAACGCCAGCACGATCGACAGCGCCAGCTGGCCCAGTCCGGCGCCGATCGACAGCCCGGCGCCCAGCACCACATGGCCCACGGGCGCGATCAGCTTGCGCAGGTTGGCGACCATCTCCGAGTCGGCATGGATCACCTTGTCCCAGGAGCTTTGCAGGTAGCCGCCCGCATAAGGCAGGCCGGTCAGCCACCCGGGCAGCGCGGGCGCGCCGTGATCGAAGAACTGGTCGACCAGGCCGGACAGCTCGTCGATGTGCGCGGAGACGCTGGCGCCGGCATAGACAAAGGGGCCGAGCACGATGACCGCGGCCAGCAGCACGCAGATCAGGGCCGCCAGGCTGCGCCGGTTGCCCATCCAGCGCGACAGCACCGTATAGGGGTACCACGAGCTGAAGGCGAGGATGGCGCCCCACAACAGCGCGGTGGTAAAGGGCGCGAGCACCAGCAACGAGCCGCCGATCAGCACGATCAGTGCAAAGATGGCGGCGAGTTTTTCAATCAGTTGGCCGGAATTCATCGGGTGCTTCTCCTGGGCTGCCGGTGTGACGTAAACGGCAACAATATATAGGAAAACCCGTAGCCCGCCGGAGACGGGCGGCATCGCGGGGGCAGCCATGTTGCATTGCGGGATGTCCGGCGCGCTACGTGCTACGCAGGCCTTCCCCAAACGTCTCACGATGCCATACCTCGGTGACATCTTCCAGCAGCGTGAGAAAGCGGTCCAGCGCGGGCAGGCCATGGTCGCGCCGCACGGTGGCATAAAGGTCGGCGGCCAGCCCCGGCTCGTCCAGCGTGAGGAAGGCGACATCCTCGCGCGGCGCGCCCGACAGCGAGCGCGGCAGCGCGCTGACCCCAACGCCGGCGCCCACCAGGCTGAGCACCGTCTGCGGATCCACCGACTCGTGCAGCACGCGCGGGTGGAAGCCATTGCGCACGCAGGCGGCCAGCAAGCTGCGGATCACCGGGCTTTGGGTATTAAGCAGCACAAATGGTTCCGCCGCCAGCGCCTTCAGCCGGATCCGGCCGCTTGCCGCCAGCGCATGGCTTGCCGGCACCGCGGCCATCAGCGGCTGCGGGTAGACGCGGATCGACCGCAGTTCCTCGCGCCCGGTAGCGCTGGACGCAAAGCCGACGTCGATCTGGCCACGCACCAGCGCCTCGCCCTGCTGGTCGGGGAGCATCTCGTGCAGGGTCCACTCCACCGCCGGGTTGCGCTCCTGGAACAGCCGCATGGTACGGGGCAGGGGGCCGTACAT
Organism: Cupriavidus sp. MPR-AND1C; assembly: GCF_058809705.1. NCBI lineage: Bacteria > Pseudomonadati > Pseudomonadota > Betaproteobacteria > Burkholderiales > Burkholderiaceae > Cupriavidus > Cupriavidus sp. MPR-AND1C. Next base: position 2,539 of record NZ_JBXASU010000120.1, read on the forward strand.
CACGGAATTGATGATGCCGATGCGCAGGTAACCCTCCAGCCCGTCGGCCACGCGCAGCACCATTTTCCGGGTCGAGTCCAGGTCGGCCACGATGTCGCGCGCCCGCGTCAGCAGCGCCTCGCCCGCCCGGGTCAGGCGCGCGCCCAGGCGGCCACGCTCGAACAGGATGACCCCAAGGGACGCCTCCAGCGACTTGATCTGCTGGCTCAGTGGCGGCTGGGATATATGCAGGCGCTCGGCGGCACGGCTGAAGTTGCCCTCCTCGGCGACGGCGATGAAATAGCGGAGCTGGCGGATATCCATATCGATGTCGTATGGAAAAGATTCTTAAATCATATTTCACATATGGATTTGGCGCAGCTAGTCTTTGCTTCAACACGGCCCGCCAGCCCCCGAAGACAGCAATCAGCAGCGCCAAGCTGCGCCAAGCACTGACAAACGGCGGAGCAAGGAGAAAAAACCATGACCCCCATCAACGTCAACGGCGCCCTGCGCGCCGTGCAAGCTCCCGGCGACACCCCCTTGCTGTGGGTGCTGCGCGACGAGCTCGATCTCACCGGCACCAAGTACGGCTGCGGCATGGGCCTGTGCGGCGCCTGCACGGTGCATGTGGATGGCGCCCCGGTGCGGGCCTGCCAGACGCCGGTGTCCACCGTGGCCGGCAAGCGGGTCACCACCATCGAGGGTTTGGGCCAGCCCGATGCGCTGCACGCGGTGCAGAAAGCCTGGCAAGCCGAAGACGTGCCGCAATGCGGCTACTGCCAGTCCGGCCAGCTGATGTCGGCCGCCGCGCTGCTGGCCAGCAAGCGCAATCCCACCGACAGCGATATCGACGCCGCCATGGCCGGCAACATCTGCCGCTGCGGCACCTACGACCGCATCCGCCGCGCGATCCATCGCGCCGCCGCCGAACTGCGTGGAGGCAAGCCAGCATGACGCGCGAGCTCAACCTTATCGATGCCACCCCGGCCAGCGGCGGGCGCCGCCGCTTCTTGCAAGCCGGCGCGGCGCTCGCCGGCGGCCTGCTGCTGGAGATCGGCAGCGCAGGCCAGTTCATCCGCAACGCGGCTGCCGCGCCCATCACCGATAGCGCGGCCGGCAACTTCGCGCCCAATGCCTGGGTCCGCGTCACCCCCGACAACCGCGTGCTGCTGGTGGTCCACAAATACGACAGCGGCACCGGCGTGAAGAACGCGCTGGGCCTGATGCTGGCCGAGGAGCTGGATGCCGACTGGGCCACCGTACAGGTGATCCAGCCCGACGATCCGCTTGCCAAGGCCTACCTGCATCCGCTGTGGGGCATGCACGCCACCGGCGGCAGCACCAGCGTGGCGCTGGAGTGGAACACGCTGTGCCGCGCGGGCGCCACCGCGCGCGCCATGCTGGTGGCGTGCGCGGCGCAGCGCTGGGCGGTCGAGCCGGCGGCCTGCAAGACGGCCGCTGGCGCCGTGATCCACGTGGCCAGCGGACAGCGCCTCACCTACGGCGAGCTGGCCGAAGGCGCGGCACGCCTGCCGGTACCGTTGGAGGTCACGCTCAAGCGGCCAGACGAGTTCGTGCTGATCGGCAAGGAGCGCAGCAGCTACCGCGTGGCCGACAAGCTCACCGGCCGCGCGCGCTACGCCATCGACATCAAGCTGCCGGACATGCTGAGCGCCATCGTGGTGCACGCGCCGGTGGTCAACGCGCGGGTGGTGTCGTTCAACGCCGCCGAGGTCAAGGCGTTGCCCGGCGTGCGCGATGTGTTCGCCACCGAAATCCCGGAAACGATCGCGCATTTCCGCCCCGACGCGCCGGCCGCGCGCCCCATCAATGGCGCCAGCCAGCCCGGCGTGGCCATCGTGGCCGATCATTTCTGGGCCGCGCAGCGCGCGCGCCAGGCGCTCAAGGTGGTGTGGGGCGACAGCGCGATGAAGGACTTCAGCGCCCAGGCCGCCATCCGCGCCATGGCCGCGCGCGTGGACGAGCCTGGCAAGAAGTCCAAGGTCAAGGGCGATGCCGATGCCGCCTTCCAGGGCGCGGCCAAGGTGGTGGAAGCGGTCTACACCATGCCCTACAAGGCGCATGCGCAGATGGAGCCGCTCAGCATCGTGGCGTGGGTGCGGCCGGATGCGGTGGAGTACTGGGGCGGCGTGCAGGTGCCCTCGCGCTGCGCGCAGGCGGCCGAGACCATTGCCGGCGTCTCGCGCGACAACGTGAAGATCCATCTGACCGAAGCCGGCGGCAGCTTCGGCGCCCGCGAAGGGCTGCACATCATCCTGGAAGCGACCTATATCGCCAAGCGCATGGGCCGCCCCGTCAAGCTGCTCTACAGCCGCGAAGACGACATGCACGCGCTCTATTACCAGAGCGCCAGCGTGCACAAGGCGCGCGCCGCGCTGGACGCGGCCGGCAATGTGCAGGCCTTCAGCCTGCGCGCCGTGGTGCCGTCGATCAAGGAGCCCGACGATCCCGGCTTCCTGGCCAAGGTGCCGGTCGATCCAAGCTGCACCGAGGGCATGCGCGACGATTTCTACTACCAGGTGCCCGCGCTCGACCTCGCCTGGGTGCGCCACGAGCCGGGCTTGCCGGTGTGGTGGTGGCGCGCGGTGAGCTACGTGCCGAATATCTTCGCCATCGAAAGCCTGATCGACGAAGCCGCGCATGCCAGCGCGCAGGACCCGGTGGCATTGCGCAGAAAGCTGCTGCATGGCAAGCCCGAGCATGTGGCGGTGCTTGACCGCGCCGCCGCACTGGCGGGCTGGAGAGCCGGCGCGAAGCCGGGCAAGGGCGGCAATGGCCGTGGCCTGGGCGTGGCCACCTACGAAGGCTACAAGAGCTATATCGCCATCGTGGCCGATGTCAGCGTCAGGAACGGCGCCATCACCGTGCACAAGATCACCTGCGTGGTGGACTGCGGGCTTGCCGTCGATCCCGGCTCGGTGCGCCAGCAACTGGCTGGCGGCATCTACTGGGGCGTGTCCACCGCGCTGATGAATGCGGTGCATATCGAGAACGGCGGCGTGAAGCAAAGCAACTTCCACGACTACCCGGTGGTGCGCATGAGCGACGCCCCGGCGCTGGAGATCGTGGTGATGCCGCCCTCCGGCAGGCAGCCCGGCGGCGTCGGCGAACTGTCCAACCCGCCGGTGGTGCCGGCGATCGGCAACGCCATCTTTGCGGCCACCGGCAAGCGCCTGCGCGCCACGCCATTTGCGCTGGCGCAGGCCAGTGTCTAGCCATCCGGCCGGCACGCAAACACGTAACAACCCGAACCCGATGAAAGGACTCGCCATGACGACAGCGACGAAATGGAAATGCATGGTATGCGGCTTTGAATACGACGAAGCGTTCGGCATGCCCGAACACGGTTTTCCCGCCGGCACGCGCTGGGAGGATATCCCCGACGAATGGCTGTGCCCGGACTGTGGCGTGAGCAAGGCCGAGTTCGAGATGGAAGTGGTGGCCTGAGCCATGACGAACGACGCGAACGACGCCAACGACGCCATCACCGCGAAGACGCAGCCGGCGCTGCCGCTGGTCATCCTCGGCACCGGCCTGGCAGGCTACACGCTGGCGCGCGAGTTCCGCAAGCTCGACAGCGCGACGCCGCTGGTCATCGTCACGCGCGACGGCGGCGAGTCGTACTCCAAGCCGATGCTGTCCAATGCGCTGGCCGGCAACAAGGCACCCGCCGCACTGGCCATCGCCAGCGCGCCGACGATGGCCGCGCAGCTCAACGCGCGCGTGATGACGCATGCCGACGCATCGGCCATCGATGCCGCCGCCGGCACCGTGCTGGTCGACGGGCAAGCGCTGCGCTACGGACAACTGGTGCTGGCGCTGGGCGCGCAAGCGCGTGCGCCGGGCTTGCAAGGCGATGGGGCCGATGCCGTGCAGACCGTCAACGATCTTGCGGACTACACGCGCTTTCACGCCTCGCTGCAAGGCAAGCGGCGCGTGGCCATCCTCGGCGCGGGCCTGATCGGCTGCGAGTTCGCCAACGACCTGCACGCCGGTGGCTTCGACGTCGAGCTGGTTGATCCCGCCGCGTGGCCGCTCGGCCGGCTGCTGCCGGGCGAGGCAGGCGAGTTGATGGCCGGCGCGCTGCGCGGCCTAGGCGTGCGGCTGCACCTTGGCGAGATGCCGGTCGCGGTGCATCGCCGCGATGGCGCGCTCGCGGTGCAACTGGCCAGCGGCGCGCAGATTGCCGCCGACGTGGTGCTGTCCGCCACCGGGTTGCTGCCGCGCGTGGCGCTGGCGCAGGACGGCGGCATTGCCACTGCGCGCGGCATCGTGGTGGACCGCCTGCTGCGCACCAGCGCGCCGTCGGTCTACGCGCTGGGCGACTGCGCCGAGGTCGACGGCCTGGTGCTGCCTTACGTGATGCCGCTGATGCAGGCTGCGCGCGCATTGGCCCGCACGCTGGCCGGCACGCCGACGCCGCTGCGCTACGCCGCCATGCCGGTGGTGGTGAAAACGCCCGTGCTGCCGGCCGTGGTGTCGCCCGCGCTGGCCGGCGCGGGCAACTGGGAGATCGAGTCCCAGGCGGCGGCCGGGGAAGCCGGCGCGGGCCTGCGCGCGTTGTGCCGCGATACGCAAGGCGGCCTGACCGGATTCGCGCTGCTGGGCAAGGCCGTGGCGCAAAAGGGCGCGCTTGCCAAACAGATCAGCGACTGGCTGCCGGTGCAAGCCGCACCAGCCGCACCAGGCTGAAACAAGAACGCAACGCGCCGCACGCCTGCACGCCGGCACAACCCACACTCGACAATACGAGAGGAGACTTCCCAATGCTTGTCACTCAACAACCGGTCCTGCGGCGCTTCTGGTACGCAGTCATTCCCGAATCCAGGCTCGACCTTGGCCCGCAGCCGTTCACGCTGCTGGGCGAGGACATCGTGATCTGGCGCGGCGCCGATGGCACGCCCGCGGCCGTGCGCGACCGCTGCTGCCACCGCACCGCCAAGCTCTCCAAGGGCTATGTGGATTCAGATGGCCTGCTGTGCTGCGGCTATCACGGCTGGTCCTACGACTGCAGCGGCAAGTGCGTGCGCATTCCGCAGATGCCGCAGAACATGATCCCCGCCAACGCACGGGTGGCGAACTACCACTGCAAGCTGCGCTATGGCTACGTGTGGGTGGCGCTGGAAGACCCGCTGACCGACATCCCGGACATCCCCGAAGGCAACGATCCTTCGCTGCGCCGCATCCCGCAGTTCTACGAGCGCTGGGCATGCAGCGGCCTGCGCTTCATGGAGAACTCGTTCGACAACGCGCACTTCAGCTTCGTGCACAAGAACACCTTCGGCAAGTTCGCCAGCCCGAAGCCGGCAGACATCGAGATCATCGAGAACGCGTGGGGTTTCGAGTCGCGCCGCTCGGTGCCGATCATGAACCCGCCCGATAGCTGGCTGCTTACCGGCAGCAAGGAGCCGGAGACCATCCGCCACCTGCACGACAACTGGTACATGCCGTTCTCGCGCCGCTTCGGCTGCACCTATCCGAATGGCCTGGTGCACACCATCGTGAACTGTGCCACGCCCATCGACGACAAGAGCACGATGATGGTCCAGTGGCTATACCGCAACGACACGGAGCAGCAGGCGCCGGCCGAGGAACTGGTCAAGTTCGACCATGCGGTCACGCGCGAGGACAAGGAGATCCTGGAAGCCACGGATTACGACGCGCCCATCGATACCACGCGGCGCATGGAGTTCCACATGCCGTCCGACAAGCCCGGGCTGGTGATGCGCAAGAAGCTGATGGCGCTGCTGCAGGCGCACGGCGAGAAGGAGGTGCACCTGTAATGCTTGCTTGATCTTGCCCCGGCGCCTGCTGGGCGCTAGTCAGGTTCCGGGGCTTTCTTTTTTGCGCGCCCGTATTCCCAGAGATGTCGCGTCATCGCACGTAACGGCACAAGAGGAGACAACCCCATGAACACCCAAGACCTGACCGGCGACAGGCCGGCCGCAGTTGACCAGGTGCCCGCCCCCGGGCCGCTGGTGATACTGGGCTTGCAGCACGTGCTGGTAATGTACGTCGGCGCCATTGCGGTGCCGATGATCATCGCCAGCGCGCTCAAGCTGCCCAAGGAGGCGGTGGCGGTCCTGATCAATGCCGACCTCTTCACCTGTAGCATCGCCACCATCCTGCAGGCCGCGGGCGTCTGGCGCTTCGGCGTGCGCATGCCGGTGATGCAGGGCGTGGCCTTCAGTGCCATCCCGCCGATCCTCGTCATCGCCACCAATCCTGCGCTTGGCTTGCCGGCCGTGATCGGTGCGGTGATGGCGGGCGGCGTCATCACCATGCTGCTGGCGCCGGTGTTCGGCAAGCTGCTGCGCTTCTTTCCGCCCATCGTTGGCGGGTCCATCGTGATGGTGGTGGGGCTGTCGCTGTTTCCCGTCGGCGTGAACTGGGTGGGCGGCGGGCGCGGCGCGCCGGATTTCGGCGCGCCGCATCACCTGGCACTGGCGGGCTTCGTGTTCGCGCTGATCCTGGTCATCAACAAGTGGCTCAAGGGCTTCTGGTCCAATGTCTCCGTGCTGCTGGCGCTGGCGGCCGGCATGCTGGCGGCGATCCCCTTTGGCATGGTGGACTTCCATGGCGTGGCCGAGGCGCCGATGGTCGACGTGATCCATCCCTTCTATTTCGGCTGGCCGGTGTTCGACGTGGTGGCCACGCTGACGATCGTGGTGGTGATGATCATCATCATGATCGAGTCGATGGGTTTGTTCCTGGCGATCGGCGATGTCGTGAACAAGCCGCTGAGTGCGGGCGAAATGACGGATGGCCTGCGGGCCAACGGGCTGGCCAGCGTGATCGGCGGGGCGCTCAATGGCTTTCCCTACACCATCTACAGCCAGAACATCGGCCTGCTGGTGGTGACGGGCGTCAAGAGCCGCTGGGTCGTGGTGGCGGCGGGCGTGATCCTGTGCGCGCTGGGCTTGTTTCCCAAGCTGGCCACGGTCGTCGCTTCCATCCCTCTGCCGGCGCTGGGCGGGGCAGGGCTGTTCATGTTCGGGGTGGTGACCTCGGCGGGCGTGCGCACGCTGGCGCGGGTGGATTTCGAGGGCACGCGGCACAACGTGTATATCGTTGCCGCCACCCTGGCCATTTCGCTGCTGCCCACGTTCTCGGGCACGCTGTTCAATCAGTTGCCGGGCTGGCTGCAGCCCATCATGCACAGCAGCATCCTGCTGGCTTGCGTGATGTCGGTGGTATTGAACCTGTTGTTCAATGGCATGGCGCGTGCCGATGCACACGCCATGGCGGCGGCGGGCGGGTTGCAGGCGAGCCGCTAGCGCCCGCGCGGGTCAGCCTGCCGGCTGCGCGGTGGGTTCTACTTTTGGCGGCGGGCCTTGTTCGAGCAGCGCGGCGATCAGGTCCGATTGCGTGACAATGCCCAGCAGCCGCCGCTGGGCATCCACCACCGGCACCTGATGCAGGCCGCCATTGGAAAACGCCCGCGCCAGCTCCACCATGGGTTGCTCCGCCCGGGCCGTAGCCATGCTGGTGTGCATCAGGTCCTTGGCAGTTCCCGCACGGACCTGCCCCTCGGCGCCATTGCGCGCGGCAAGAAGATCCGCCAACCCAAGCATGCCAAGCAGCCGCCGCTGCGCGTCCACCACCGGCAGTGCCTGGATCCCATGCTTGAACAGCAGGGCGCGCGCCTCCAGGGCACTCTGCCCGGGCTGCACCGTCACCACGTCCCGCGACATGATGTCCACGCACCGCACATCGCCAAAGTGCCGGCGATACGCCCGCAACTGCGCGGCCACCAGGATGTCTTCCAGGTCGTCTTCCTCGATGTCCAGGAACTCGCCGCGCGCCTTGAGCACTTCGTCCAGATCGCTGCGGTTGAACCCCACCCGCTCGCTCGGCAATGGATCGGCGGTGCGGTGCGGGTTGGCGTGTTCGACGGGGCGGTGCGGATAGCGCCGGCGCATCAGGTTGTTGAACAGCAGCGCCACCAGCAGCAGCAACATCGAGTTGACCGCGACCGGCATCACCACGAAGCCAAAGCCAAGCTGTGTCACGGCGTGGCCGCCGAACACCGCGGTAATCGCCACCGCGCCGCTGGGCGGGTGCACGCAGCGCAACTGGAACATGGCGACGATGGCCAGCGCCACGGCCACCGAGGCGGCCAGCCCAGGCTCGGGGATCCAGCGTGCGCAGGCCACGCCGATCAGCGCGGCCACCAGGTTGCCGCCGATGATGGACCAGGGCTGCGCCAGCGGGCTCGCGGGCACGGCGAACAGCAGCACCGCGGAGGCACCCATCGGGGCGATGAACCAGGGGTTGAAGCCACCCAGCAGGTGACGGCTGATCCATTCGGTAAGCAGCAGGCCGACCAGCGCGCCCAGGCAGCTCTTGACGCGTTCGCGGCGGCCGGCGGCGATGGGCGTGGGGGCAAACGCGCGCAGCCACGCACGTGCCCGCGCTGGCGGGAAGTCGGCTAAGGAGGGGGCCTGGGATGGCGGCATGGGTCTTTTTTCTTTGGGTTGTGCGGGCGAATGCGCGCAATGGCGCACCTGGATCGCCTTGGCATCGTGCTCCGGAAATCCAGTGCGCAAATATATCATGACGTGATACATTTCGTTTTTCGCGCAGCGGGATCCGCCCGCGATCCGCGCCCCCTTCTCCGCCTGCTTCCCGATCCTGGCCATGCACTTCGAAAAACGCGACTACGCCGTCGACCGCCGGCTGCTCCTGCTGGCAGCGCTGGCGCCCCTCATCGGGGCTATCAGCACGGCGGCTGCCGTGCTGCTGCTGAACCTGATCCGGTTCTTCACCAATCTGTTCTTCTATCAGACCCTGTCGCTGGCGGATCGCTCGCCGGCGCAGCACGCGCTGGGGGCATGGGTCATCGTGGTGCCGGCGGTCGGCGGCCTGCTGGTGGGCCTGATGGCGCGTTACGGCAGCGACAAGATCCGTGGCCACGGCATCCCCGAGGCCATCGAGGCCGTGCTGTTCGGCAAGAGCAAGATGTCGCCCCGGGTGGCCGTGCTCAAGCCGCTGTCCTCCGGCATCGTGATCGGCAGCGGCGGGCCGTTCGGCGCGGAGGGGCCGATCATCATGACCGGCGGCTCGATCGCCTCGCTGCTCGCGCAGTACCTGCATCTCACCGCGGCCGAGCGCAAGACGCTGCTGGTGGCGGGCGCCTGCGCCGGCATGACGGCGATCTTCGGCACGCCGGTGGCGGCGGTGCTGCTGGCCGTGGAACTGTTGCTGTTCGAGCTGCGCCCGCGCAGCCTGCTGCCGGTGGCGCTGGCTTGCGCCGTTGCCGGCTTCCTGCGCACGATGGTGTTCGAGCCTGGCCCCTTGTTTGCGCTGCACACCGCGCCGGCCAGTACCATGGCGCTGGGCTCGTGCGTGGTTGCCGGGCTGCTTTGCGGCGTGCTGGGCGCCGCGCTGACGCTGGCGCTCTATCGCACCGAGGACCAGTTCTCCAAGCTCAAGCTGCACTGGATGTGGTGGCCGGCGATCGGCGGGCTGGTGGTCGGCATTGGCGGGTACTTCGAGCCGCGCGCGCTGGGCGTGGGCTATGACGTGATCGCGGACCTGTTGCACAACCGCATGGCGATCGGCGTGGTGCTGGCGCTGCTGACGGTCAAGGCCATCATCTGGGTGGCAGCGCTGGGGTCCGGCACGTCGGGTGGCGTGCTGGCCCCGCTGCTGATGCTGGGCGCGGGCCTTGGCGTGGCGCTGGCGCCGTGGCTGCCCGGCGCCTCTGCGCCGTTGTGGGCGCTGGTGTGCATGGCGGGCGTGCTGGGCAGCGTGCTGGGCGCGCCGCTGACCGCCATCGTCTTCGCTTTTGGCCTGACGCATGACAGCAATGCCCTGCTGCCGCTGCTGCTGACCGTGGCGATGGCGCATGGCTTCACGGTGCTGACCATGAAGCGCTCGATCATGACCGAGAAGATCGCACGCCGGGGCCTGCATATCTATCGCGAGTATGGCGTGGATCCTCTGGAGCGCCAGCACGTGGCGGATTTGATGACGACGGCAGTGGTCAGCGTGGATGGCGAGCAGCCGGTACACGTCTTGTGGGCCAGCCACTTTGGCGAGCACGCACCGCATCGCGGCTATCCGGTCGTGTGCGCGGCGCGCGTGGTCGGCATGCTGGAGCGCAACGCGCTGCGCGGGCGGGAGGCATCAATGGAGGCCGGCCGCGCGCTGATGGCGCCGCTGCAGCCGCACCAGGTGCTGCTGCCGGCGCAGACCGCGCGCGTTGCAGCGGGCCGCATGGCGGAGCTCGGTGTCAGCCGGCTGCCGGTGGTGGCCGACCTGGATTCCATGCGGCTGGTGGGCGTGGTTTCGCTGCGCGACCTGCTGCGCCCCAGCGGGCAGGTGCTGCACGAGGAAACCCGGCGGGAACGGCTGCGCGGCACTGCCGCGGCGTAAGCGCGCTCGCGTCGCCTCTAAAGCTTGTAGCTCGACAGCAGGATGCTGGTTTCCGTGGCGGCGATGCCATCGATCAGCCGGATGCGGTCCAGTGTGCGGTCGAATGCTTCCAGCGAATCCGCGCGCAGCTCGGCGATGATGTCCCAGCGCCCATTGGTGGTGTGCATGGCTTGCACATTGGGTTCGCCGCGCAGCGCCTGCAGCACCGCGCGCGCCTTGTTGCCTTCCACCGCGATGGTCATCCAGGCACGGATGCGGTGCGCCTCGGCTTCAGGCTTTAGCCGCACCGTGTAGCCCACGATCAGGCCTTCCTTTTCCAGCTTGTCGATGCGGTTCTGCACGGTGGCGCGCGAGACGCGCAGCGCCTTGGCCAGGGCGGTGGCCGGCGTGCGCGCGTTGTCGCGCAGCAGGGCCAGCAACTGGCGGTCGGTGTCGTCCATGGTGGTTCCCGTGGGAGGCGAGGGGGTGCCTTTGCCGGCACGATCTTCGCGGCTGGCGATTTGCCAATTTTAGCTGGCGTTTTGCATTGTGGCATAGGCAAATTGCGCAATTTGCTGGCTTTTGGTTGGCGCGGCAGTACATCAGAATGCAGGCATTCCAAGGCATTGACTGACGACCCCCCGTCACCCATCACCCAAAGGAGCCAGCGTGATCCACCAGCCCACCATCTTGCTTGTCGAGCCCACTCACTACGATGTGTCGTACAGCATCAACCCGTGGATGGACCCCGGCCTCTGGGCTAGCGACCCGCGCGGCATGCATCGCAATGCGGTGGCATCCTTCGAATCCCTGCACGCGGCCCTGCAGGCGGCCGGCTTCACGGTGGAAATCGCGCCCGGCGCGCCCGGCTTGCCCGACATGGTGTTCCCCGCCAATGCCGCCGTGGTGCTGGACGGCCACGCCGTGCTGGCGCGCTTTCGCTATCCCCAGCGGGCCGGCGAGGAAGCGCCCTTTGCGCGGATCTTCGAGGGCCTGCGCGAGCGCGGCCTGATCGACTCCGTCAGCCTGCTGCCCGAAGGCTGCTACCAGGAAGGCGCTGGCGACTGCATCTGGGATGCCGTGCGCGGCCATTTCTGGGCCGGCTTTGGCCCGCGCTCCTCGCGCGCCGCGGCCGATGCCATGGCGAGCCATTTCGGCCGCGAGGTTGTCGCGCTGGAGCTTGCCACGGCGCAGAGCTATCACCTCGACGTGTGCTTCTGTCCGCTGTCCGGCGGCGAGATTCTCTACTACCCGCCCGCCTTTACGCAGGACGCCCTGCGCATCTTGCGCGAGCGCGTGCCGGCCAGCCTGCGCATCGAAGCGAGCGAGGACGACCTGCGCCACTTCAGCGTCAATGCGGTCAACCTGCATGACCAGGTGGTGATGACGCGCACCACGCCGCACCTGCGCGCCGAACTGGGCCAGCGCGGCTACCAGCTGCGCGAGGTGGACCTATCGCCGTACATGCTGTCCGGCGGCGGCGCCTACTGCATGACACTGCGCCTGGACCGTACCAGCGGGCCGGCCCGGGCGAGCGCCGCGGCCGATGGCGCCGCGGTGGCGGCGTGAGCGCGAAGGGCGAGCAAACACCAATACCGAGCCAGCAAGGGAGAACACCATGAAGGAGATCGCCATGACCCGCTTTCTGGACGCCGCCGATGTGGCGGCGCTGGTGCGCGCCACGGGCGTCGCCAACACCATCGCGCAGATGGCGCATCACATTCGCCAGGATTTTGTGCGCTGGGAAGCATTCGACAAATCCGCGCGGCTGGCGACGCACTCCGTCGACGGGGTGATCGAGCTGATGCCGGTGAGCGACGCCGTGCAATATGCGTTCAAGTACGTCAACGGCCATCCGCGCAATGCGCAGAACGCCATGCCAACGGTGATGGCGTTTGGCGTGCTGGCGGAAGTGGCGAGCGGCTTCCCGCTGCTGCTGTGCGACCTCACGCTGGCCACCGCGTTGCGCACCGCCGCCACGTCGGCGTTGGCCGCGCAGGTGATGGCGCGGCCCGGCGCCGCGACGCTGGCGCTGATTGGCAACGGCGCGCAGGCGGAGTTCCAGGCACTGGCCTTCCATGCCATGGTGGGCATCCGGGAGATCCGCGCGTACGACATCGATCCCGCCGCGACGGCGCGGCTCGCGCGCAACCTGCAAGGCGTGCCGGGGCTGAAGGTGGCGGCGGTGGACTCCGTGCGCACAGCTGTGCAGGGTGCCGACATCATCAGCACCATCACCGCCGACAAGACGCGGGCCACCATCCTCACGCCTGACCTGGTCGCGCCCGGGGTGCATATCAATGCGGTCGGCGGCGATTGCCCGGGCAAGACCGAACTGCATCCGCAGATCCTGCGCCAGGCGCGCATTGTGGTCGAGTACGCGCCGCAGACCCGCATCGAAGGCGAGATCCAGCAATTGCCAGCGGATACGCCGGTGACGGAGTTGTGGGAGATCTTGTCCGGCCGGGTGGCCGGGCGCACCGAAACAGGGCAGGTGACGGTGTTCGATTCGGTGGGATTTGCACTGGAGGATTACTCCGCGCTGCGCTGGCTCCATGCCGCGGCCCACGCCCAGCATCGGGGCAGTCACGTGGAACTGGTGGCGACGCCGCCCGATCCCCGCAATCTCTATGGCTGGATGATGGACGCCGGGGCGCCGCAGCCCGTGCGTGAGCCGCTGGCGGCGCTGGCCTGACGCAGCGGCTCATGCCACAACGCCGCAGTCGTGCGGGTTACGAGACTGCGGCGTTGTGGTGTGCGGTTTATAGCGAGTGCCACGCCCACGGGTAACGGGCAAGGCAAGCCGGGCGGCCGGGTGGCGGCCGGGCAGATAGCTGCCGGTGAAGGGTCCTGGACAGGATCCTGGCGATGTGCCGGCTGATCAGCCGGCCGCACCCCGGGTCATCATCAGCTGCGCGCGCAGGAAGCCTTTGACTTCCTCCAGCGAGGGCGTTTTCAGGAACACCATGATGCCCCATTGCTGCAGTGCATCGGCCACACCGTCATAGGCCTGGCGGTTGGTGATCACGGCGAAGATGACGTTCTGGCGTGCAAAGAAGTTCTGCAGCTTCTCGATGGTGGCCGACTCGGCGTCAGTGAGTTCTTCCACGTAGTACAGCACCACTCGTGGGTGCGAGCTGACCGAAGTAATGATGGTATCCACCACGTCCTCCACCACCACGCTTTTCAGGGGCAAGCCCCATTTGCCCAATTGCGCGTGGATGCGTTGAGCTTCCTGGTGGTTCGGGTGAAACACCACCAGGTCGAGTTCATGCACTGACGGAAGTTCCTGCCCCACGCGCGTGGCCAGCAGGCGATGCACGGTCTCCTTATGTATGCGCCGGTGGCCGCCGTTGGTTTTCCAGGCCCCGAGTTCGCCACGCTCCACCATCTTCTGTACTGTGCCTAACGAAACATTGAGCAGCTTCGCGGCGGTACGCGTACTGTAGTAAGGCTTTTCAGCCAGTTCTGAATCCAGTTTCATCCGTTCACCCGTTAACTAAATACACCGCACTGCGAGAGAAACAGCAGTGACAGCGCGAGCCTTCCGCGCTGGTTTGGGGCTTGGCAATGCAAGGCTACGCGAGTCATGAAGACGGTTGCATGCTGGCACCATTAGGCCTCTTGCGTAACCTGCCCTCGCATCGGGGGCGGCGGGAGCGAAGGTGCTCCCACAGTCTTGCAACGGCATGATCTATGTCACTGGTGCCTGATTCTCCCAACGGAAGAATGCCAGCCTCGAATCATATGCGGTATCGAACATAAGCAACCAGACAGCATGCCAAATATTTCGAAATCGCACTGAACGCTCCCACTTCTGGGTTTAAACGCATATTGCCGCGTTTTGGCAGACACGGGTGAGCGGGAATTTATCGCAAACATTGCATACATCCGAAGTGCTTCTGCCGGGCGCTCAGCCCATCGAAACGTATAGCGCACATGGCCGTGCGGCCGCTCGCCGCAGGAACGGCAAATATGGCATGGGCAGCAATTTCGCCTGCTGTCAGGGATTTCGCCCGCCAGCCACCGCGACCGTTTGCCTGGCCGATGCGACTGGCAGGTTGCCGAATTCACCTTCCCCATCTGCAGCCATACCCGGCATCGGGAGGGATTGGGGCACGGGCGCCGGCGCGCTTTCCGGGCACGCGGACCCGGGATCTGGCGCGGGCAGCGCCATGGACCTTTCCAGTTCGCGCGTCTTGAGCACGATGAAGTACTCGTAGATCGACTGCAGCATGGCGTAGGTGAGCCCGGCCCGTCCATCGAGAAAACCGCGCTTGCCCAGGTACAGGATCGCGAACTTGAAGAGGGGGCGCAACGGCAGGCGGAAGAACAGCTCCTTCTGGTGCGCGCGGCGCCGGTGGAAATCCGTCGCGAACAGGGCTTCGGCCAGGCTGAACGCCGCCTCGCCGCGCCGGTTCTCGATGATCTGCATCGCTTCCAGCCCGCTGTAGTTGTTGTGGCGGGTGATCCAGTGGGTCACGCCTTTGCTGAACGGGTAGTGATCGAGGTAGCCCGTCAGCTCGCCGGCCGGGCCGTCGGGAATCGACACCGGGTTTACCAGGCGCTCATAGCGCATCCGCTCCGGGCGGAACAAGCGCAGGTAGAAGGGAGATGTCTGTACATGGCGCAACCACGTGCCTAGGAAAAAGTCGCGCCGTTGCACCCGGAACGCGACCTCGTCGCGCGCCGCGCGCACTGCGGCCCGGGCCTGCGCCACGAGCTCGGGCGTCATGCGCTCGTCGGCGTCGATGTAGAACACCCAGGGATGGCGAAAGCCGATGTGCTGCAGGCCCCAGTTCTGGTGGCTGGCCCAGTTGTCGAAGACGCGCTGCGTGACATGCGCGCCAAAGCGCTGCGCGATCGCCACCGTGGCGTCGGTGCTCATCGAGTCGTACACGTGAATGTCGTCCGACCAGGCCACGCTTTGCAGGCAGCCCGGCAGGTCCTGCTCCTCGTTGCGGGTCAGGATCAGCACGGAGATGCCCGGCGCTTGCATGGGCTGGCTAGGCTGGAGACTTGGCATGTCTGGCTCTCGTGCTGATGGCGCGGGCCGGGATGCCCGCGTAGACGGTCCATGGCGTGCGCAGGCTTTTGCTCACCACCGCGCGCGGCGCGATCACCGCGCCCTCGGCCAGCGTCACACCTGGCGAGACAAAGGCTTCGGCGCAGATCCATACGTGCGCCGCAAGCACGATGGGATGGGCTACCAGCTGGAAGTTGGCGCTGTTGTAGTCGTGCGTGCCGGTGCACAGGTGCGCGCCCTGCGAGACCACGCAGAAATCGCCGATGTCGATCGGCGCCATGTTGTACAGCGTGACGCCATCGGCCACGCCGGCATGGCTGCCCACGCGCAGGTTCCACGGCGCCCAGATCTTCACGCCCGGATAGATATGCACATGCGGGCCCAATTGCGCTCCGAACAACCTCAACAGCGCCGCGCGCCAAGCATGCAGCGGGCGCGGGCTTGGTCGGAACAGGCACAGCCAGGCCCAGTGCCAGAGCTGGCGCTGAATCCGGTTGCCCAGCGAAAACGAAGCGCCGGTAGTCGGGTCGTTTCCTTGAAGGATCATCGTCGCTCCGCTCCTGCTCGTTGGCGGCTTCTCAATGCGCCGCAAGGCCCGGCAGCCATGGAGGCGGCCACGGTGCGGGCCAGCACCGCGGTCGCCGAACCCGGCCGAAGCCAGGCTTTGTCCCGCACCGGCCGCGCCAGGCACGGCAAGGTGCAAAGCGCGCGGGAAGGGGTGAAACCATAGTGGCGCGGCGTGCGCGCCGCTTCGGTGCGGCACCTCACACAAGGAAAGAACGAAGCGGAAGGAAGCGAAGGGGGGCGGGAAGGAAGGGAGG
>NZ_JBXASU010000121.1:0-18491 GCF_058809705.1 Cupriavidus sp. MPR-AND1C
ACCCCGCCCCAACCCATCCAGCCTCATCAAGCAGCCATCATGAATCAAGCCAACGTCCTCCC
Organism: Cupriavidus sp. MPR-AND1C; assembly: GCF_058809705.1. Classification (NCBI taxonomy): domain Bacteria; kingdom Pseudomonadati; phylum Pseudomonadota; class Betaproteobacteria; order Burkholderiales; family Burkholderiaceae; genus Cupriavidus; species Cupriavidus sp. MPR-AND1C. Next base: position 63 of record NZ_JBXASU010000121.1, read on the forward strand.
CTGCCTGCCCCCTGGCAAGAATCCCGCACTGCGCGTGGTCCCCATGCCCGCGGATGCCAATGTGCATGGCGACGTCTTCGGAGGCTGGATCATGGCCCAGGTGGACATCGCCGGCTCGATCCCGGCGGTGGAACGCGCCCAGGGCCGCGTGGCCACCGTGGCGGTGAATTCCTTCCTGTTCAAGCATCCGGTCTTTGTCGGCGACCTGGTGAGCTTCTACGCCGATATCGAGAAGACGGGCCGCACCTCGATCACCGTATCGGTCGAGGTCTATGCGCAACGCATGCGCCACAGCAACGAGATCGTCAAGGTGACCGAAGCCACCCTGACCTACGTTGCCACCGACGATACACGCCAGCCGCGCGTGCTGCCGAAGGGAAAGGACACGCCGCTGGCCTGAGTGCGCGGCGGCGGTTTCCATGAGCCTTAGCTGAACTGCGAGAAGTCCGGGCGGCGCTTCTCGAAGAACGCCTTGAACGCCTCCTTGGCTTCCGGCGCCTGCAGCATGCGCCGGAACACTTCGCCCTCCTCCGCCATCTTGGCCTGCACGGCCGCCTTTTCGCCGCCCTTCATCAGGCGCTTGGTTTCCCTGAGCGACGAAGCCGGCAACGCAGCTAGCTTGCGCGCCTGCTGGTGCACGAACTCGTTGAGCTCCGCCACCGGCAGCACGCGCGTGGCCAGGCCGATCTGCAGCGCTTCCTGCGCGCTGAAGGCCTCACCCAGCATCAGTTTCTCGGCCGCGCGCTGGTGGCCCAGCAGGCGCGGCAACAGCAAGCTCGATGCCGCCTCCGGGCACAGGCCCAGTTGCACGAACGGCAACGACAGCTTGGCCGTCTCGGAGACATAGACCAGGTCGCAATGCAGCAGCATGGTGGTGCCCACGCCTACCGCCGGGCCGCTCACCGCCGCCACCAGCGGCTTGCTGGCCTGGCTGATCTGCTGCAGGAACTGGAATACAGGCGCCGGCTGGTCACCCTCGCCCGCGGTCGGCGGACGCTGCATGAAGTCTTCCAGGTCATTGCCCGCGGTGAACACTTCCGGCTTGCCGCGGATCACGATGACGCGCACGGCGGGGTCGGCATCGGCCGCGCGCAGCGCATCGGCCATGGCCTGGTACATCGCCGCCGTGATGGCGTTCTTCTTGTCGAGGCGATCGAATTCAAGGGTCAGGATGCCTTGCTCGATGGTGGTCAGGATGCTCATGAAATCGTCTTCTCCTTACTGCTTGGTTGACTTGTCCGCCGTGCCGGAACCCGGTCATTCGAACGCCGGCGGATTCTCGCAAAGATAGCTCATCCCGAACGCCTTTGCGCCGACGTTGAGCGCCACCGTCAGGCTCATCGGCGCCAGCATCAGCTCCACGTCATGCTGCTGCGCGGTGCGCGCGAGCGACTGATAGGCAGGCAACGCTTGAATCGCCCCGGGCGGCCCGGCATAGCTCAGCGCTACCGCCGGACTCAGCAGGCGGCCGCTGCGAATGCACTGCTGCGCATGCGCCATCACGCGGCGCATGCCTTCGTCCGCGCCGCGCGCCTTGGCCACCGGCTCGGTCTGGCCACGATGCATATGCACGACGGGGCGGATATTGAACGCGCTGCCGAGCATGTAGCGGCCCCAGGTGATGCTGTTCTCGCCCTTGTGCCTGGCCCGCGTGTACATGTAGAGCAACTCGTCGGGCACCAGGAACATATGCGCGGCGTCGCGCAGGCGTGTCTCCACGGCCTGCACCACCGTTTGCGCGCTGGCGCCGCCGCCCAGCATGCGTGCCGCCTCGCGCACGATCAGCGCCTGGCCCGGGCCGATCGCGCCGGTGTCGATCACGGTGAGCTCGAACAACCCCGTGCGCCCCGCATCCTTGCGTGCCTTGAAGCTCTTGGCCACGGTGCCAACCACGGCGCCCGAGGCATGCGCATACAGCTTGCTGCGGCTGCTGGCGATGGTGAGCAGCAGCGCGCGGTCGCATGAGGTCACCACATGCTTGAGCAGGTGGTCTTCGATCTCGCGTTCGAGCAAGGGAATGGATTCGGCGTAGTGGTCCTGCTTGCCGACCAGGTATTGCGCGTAGAGCGACGGCAAGGCCGGCTCGTCGCGCACATCGGCCACGAAGCGGTCGCCCGCGCGAATGCGGAACGGCACCGTGCGCACGCCGAGCTCGGCCATCAGTGCGCGCGGCATGTCGCACGCGGCGTCGGCCAGAATGAGTGTCTCCTGCATCTTGTTGCTTCCTCCCTGTCAGGTGAGCCGCATCGGGGCGGCAGCTGTCTCCTTGTTATGGCACCGCTTTCTTCACCTGATAGAGAGTTGGGGGCAGGCAGTACGAACGCGCCTGGCGCCCAGGCTGCCTGCCCCACGGCGCGTTCAGACGCGCTCGAAGATACCCGCGGCGCCCATGCCGGTGCCGACGCACATGGTGACCATGCCGTACTTCAGGTTGTTACGGCGCAAGGCGTGCACCACGGTGGCCGAACGGATCGCGCCGGTGGCGCCCAGCGGGTGGCCCAGCGCAATCGCGCCGCCCATCTGGTTGACCTTGGCCGGGTCCAGCTGCAGGTCGCGCATCACCGCCAGCGACTGCGCGGCAAAGGCTTCGTTCAACTCGATCCAGTCCATCTGGTCCTGCGTGAGGCCGGCTGCCTTGAGCGCCGCGGGAATCGCTTCCTTGGGGCCGATGCCCATGATCTCGGGCGGCACGCCGCGCACCGCGAACGACACGAAGCGCGCCAGCGGTACCAGGTTGAACTGCTTGAGGATCTTTTCCGAAACCAGGATCAGCGCGCCGGCGCCATCCGAAGTCTGCGAGCTGTTGCCGGCGGTGACGCTGCCTTTGTTGGCAAACACCGGGCGCAGCTTGCCCAGGCCTTCGATCGAGGTCTGCGAACGCGGGCCTTCGTCCATCGAGATGGTGCGTGTCTTCACGTCGACCTGGCCGCTGGCCAGGTTGGGGAACCTCTCGACGATCTCGATCGGGGTGATTTCGTCCTTGAAGTCGCCGGCCTGCTGCGCGCGGATCGCCTTCTGGTGCGAAGCAAGCGAGAAAGCATCCTGGACTTCGCGGCTGACCTGCCACTTCTGCGCGACCTTCTCGGCGGTCAGGCCCATGCCGTAGGCGATGCCGATGTTCTCGTCGCGCTCGAAGATCGCCGGCGACATCGATGGCGAATTGCCCATCATCGGCACCATGCTCATCGACTCCACGCCAGCGGCGATCATCACGTCGGACTCGCCCACGCGGATGCGGTCGGCGGCCATGGCCACGGCCGACAGGCCGGAAGCGCAGAAGCGGTTGACGGTGATGCCGCCCACGGTGTTCGGCAGGCCCGACAGCAGCGCGCCGATGCGCGCGACGTTCAGGCCCTGCTGCGCCTCGGGGATGGCGCAGCCAACGATGGCGTCTTCGATCAGCCTGGGATCGAGGTTAGGCACCTGCGCCACGGCCGCGCGCAGGATGGTGGCCAGCAGGTCGTCCGGGCGGGTGTTCTTGAACGCGCCCTTGGGAGCCTTGCCGATGGGCGTGCGGGTCGCGGCAACGATGTATGCGTCTTGCAGTTGTTTCATGATGTCGGTTCCTCGCTTGCCTTAGTTGCGCACCGGCTTGCCGGTCTGCAGCATGCCCATGATGCGTTCCTGGGTCTTGCCCGTGCCGAGCAGGTCGACAAAGGCCTTGCGTTCCAGCGCCAGCAACCATTCCTCGCTGACCAGCGAGCCGGCTTCCACGTCGCCGCCGCACACTGCCTCGGCAATGCGACTGGCAATCAGGAAGTCGTGCGCGGAGATGAAGCCGCCGTCGCGCATATTGGCCAGCGACGCCTTGATGGTGGCAATGCCGCTGCGGCCCGCCACCGGCACCAGCGTGCCCGGTACCGGGGCGCGGTAGCCCGCGTTGGACAGCGCGCGCACTTCGTTCTGCGCCACGTGGAGCAGCTCATGCACGTTGAACACGATGGTGTCCGACGGCTGCAGGTAGCCCATCTTCTGCGCGTCCAGCGCCGAAGCCGAAACCTTCGCCATGGCGGCCGCCTGGAAACGGTTGGTGAGGAACTGCAGGTAGTTGGTGCTGCCAGCGGCTTGTGCCGCGCGTGCAGCCGCCAAGGCCGCTTCCTTCAGTCCGCCGCCCGCCGGCACCAGGCCCACACCCACTTCCACCAGGCCGATATAGGTTTCCAGCGCGGCCACGCGCTTGGCCGAATGCAGCATCAGCTCGCAGCCGCCGCCCAGCGCGATGCCGGACGCCGCCGACACCACCGGCACGGCGGAATACTTCACCCGCATCATGCCGTCCTGGAATTTCTTGACGAAGGGCTCGATGCCCTTGGCGCCGCCCATCATGAAGGCCGGCATCGCGGCTTCCAGGTTGGCGCCCGCGGAGAACGGGCCACCCGGCGCGCCCAGTTGCAGCGACGTCGGCTGCCACACGACCAGGCCCTTGTACTCGGCTTGCGCCAGGTCGATGGCGCGCGTCAGGCCATCGATCACGTCCGGGCCGATGGTGTTCATCTTGCTCTTGAACGAAACCACCAGCACATCGTCCTGGCCCTCGCTCACCCAGATGCGTACCGCATCGTTTTCTTCCACGGTGCGGCCAGCCTTGCGCGGGTCGGCTGCGGCGGTGCCCTTGAGCGCGGCGCGGAACACCTGGCGCGCGTACACCGGCAACGCATTGCGCTGCACGAAGGCTTGCGCGGCGGGCGACCACGAACCCTGCGCGCCATGCACGCCCTGGTTCTCGGCCACCGGGCCTGCGAAGACCCACGCGGGCAGCGCCACGTTGGCCAGGCCCTTGCCGGCTTCGATGTCTTCCTTCACCCACTCGGCCACCTGCTTCCAGCCGGCCGATTGCCAGTCCTCGAAGGGGCCGGAGTTCCAGCCGAAGCCCCAGCGGATCGCCAGGTCGATATCGGCGGCGGAGCCGGCAATCTGCTCCAGGTAGACGCCGATGTAGTGGAACACGTCGCGGAACACCGCCCACAGGAATTGCGCCTGCGGGTTGGTGGATTCGCGCAGCAGCTTGATGCGCTCGGCCGGCTCCTTCTTCAGCATGCGCACCACGATCTCGTCGGCCTTCTTGCCCGAGTCGACGTATTGGCCCGTCTTGGGGTCCAGCACCTTGATGGCCTTGCCTTCCTTCTTGTAGAAGCCGGCGCCGGTCTTCTGGCCCAATGCGCCCGCATCCACCAGCCCCTTGAGCACGGCGGGCGTCTTGTACACCGGCGCAAACGGATCGTCCATCAGGGTGTCCTGCATGGTCTTGATCACGTGGGCCATGGTGTCCAGGCCCACCACGTCGGCGGTGCGGAAGGTGGCGGACTTGGCGCGGCCCAGCTTGGAGCCGGTCAGGTCGTCGACTACGTCGAAGGGGATGCCGTACTTCTCAGCCTCGGCGAACACCGCCAGGATCGAGAAGATGCCGACGCGGTTGGCGATGAAGTTCGGCGTGTCCTTGGCCCGCACCACGCCCTTGCCAAGCGTGGAGGTCAGGAAGGTTTCCAGGCGGTCCAGGATCGCGGGCTGCGTGGTCGCGGTCGGGATCAACTCCACCAGGTGCATGTAGCGCGGCGGGTTGAAGAAGTGCACGCCGCAGAAGCGCGACTTCAGATCCGCGTCGAAACCATCGGACAGCGCAGTGATCGACAGGCCCGAGGTATTGGTGGCGAAGATCGTGTGCGATGCCAGGTGTGGTGCGACCTTCTTGTACAGGTCATGCTTCCAGTCCATGCGCTCGGCGATGGCTTCGATCACCACGTCGCATTCCTTGAGCAGCGCGAGATCGTCTTCGTAGTTGGCGGCCTGGATCAGGCCGGCCTCGTCATTGATGCCCAGCGGTGCCGGCGAGAGCTTCTTCAGGTTCTCGATGGCGCGCAGCGAGATGCCGTTCTTGGGGCCTTCCTTGGCCGGCAGGTCGAACAGCACCACGGGCACGCGGGCGTTGACGAGATGGGCGGCGATCTGCGCCCCCATGACGCCGGCACCCAGCACGGCGACCTTCTTGACGATGAAATTGGACATGCGCGCTCCTAGGAAAGTGAGCGTTGAGATGAGGTGGGCTGGCTGCGCGTGGCGCTGGCGCTGGCGTTGGCGTTGGTGTTGCCGCGGGTGTACTCCCCTCTCCCGCTTGCGGGAGAGGGGAGTACACCATTGGCATCGACACCATCAGAGCCAGTAGCCTGCCCCTGCGCTAAGTCAACCGTATTAATTCAAGACGGCTGATCAGAACAGATCCGCGTCCAGCGCCATCAGCGTGGCCGAACCAGCGCGTGCCATGCGGATCTGCGATGCCGTCTCCGGCAGCAGCCTGGCAAAGTAGAAGCGTGCGGTCGCCAGCTTGGTGGTGTAGAACTTGTCGCCACTGGCTTCCTTCTCCAGCGCGATCTTAGCCATGCGGGCCCAGAAGTACGAGAACACCAGGTGGCCCACCACGCGCACGTAAGGCACGGCGGCAGCGCCGACTTCGTCGGGGTTGCCCATGGCCTTCATGCCGATTTCCATGGTGAGCTTCTGCACCTTGTCGCCCAGGTCTGCCAGCGGGTTGACGAACTCCTGCATGGCTTCGTTGGTGCCTTCTTCCTCGACGAACGCCTGCACGATCTTGCCGAAGGCCTTCATCTTGGCGCCCATGTCGCCCAGGATCTTGCGGCCCAGCAGGTCCAGCGCCTGGATGGTGTTGGTGCCTTCGTAGATCATGTTGATGCGCGCGTCACGCACATACTGCTCCATGCCCCACTCGGCGATGTAGCCGTGGCCGCCGAACACCTGCATGCCTTCGTTGGTGGCGGTGAACGCGTTGTCGGTCAGGAAGGCCTTGATCACGGGCGTGAGCAACGCAACCAGGTCGCCCGCTTCCTTGCGCACGGACTCGTCCGGGTGCGACAGTTCGCGGTCGATCTGCAGCGCGGTCCAGTAGCTGAACGCGCGGCCGCCTTCGGCAAAAGCCTTCTGCGTCAGCAGCATGCGGCGCACGTCCGGGTGCACGATGATCGGGTCGGCCGGCTTGTCCGGTGCCTTGGGACCGGTCAGCGCGCGCATCTGCAGGCGGTCCTTGGCATAGGCCAGCGAGTTCTGGTAAGCCACTTCAGTCAGCCCGAGGCCCTGCATGCCCACGCCCAGGCGGGCAGCGTTCATCATCACGAACATGGCGTTCAGGCCCTTGTTGGGCTCACCCACCAGCCAGCCGCGCGCGCCGTCCAGGTTCATCACGCAGGTGGCGTTGCCGTGGATGCCCATCTTGTGCTCGATCGAGCCGCACTTGATGCCGTTGCGCTCGCCCGGATTGCCGCTCGCATCGGGGACGAACTTGGGCACGACGAACAGCGAGATGCCTTTGGTGCCTTGCGGCGCATCCGGCAGCCGCGCCAGCACCAGGTGGATGATGTTGGCGGAAAGATCGTGCTCGCCGGCCGAGATGAAGATCTTGGTGCCGGTAATGGTGTAGGAGCCATCGGCCTGCGGCTCGGCCTTGCTGCGCAGGATGCCCAGGTCGGTGCCGCAGTGCGGCTCGGTCAGGCACATGGTGCCGGTCCATTCGCCGCTGACCAGCTTGGGCAGGTAGACCTTCTGCAGCTCGGGCGTGCCGTGCGCGTGCAGCGCTTCATACGCGCCGTGCGACAGGCCGGGGTACATGGTCCACGCCTGGTTGGCCGAGTTCAGCATCTCGTACAAGGCATTGTTGACCAGGATAGGCAGGCCCTGGCCACCGTATTCGGGGTCGCAGCCCAGTGCCGGCCAGCCGGCTTCCACGTACTGCTTGTACGCTTCCTTAAAGCCCTTGGGCGCCGTCACCACGCCGTCGCCGACGTAGGTACAGCCTTCGCGGTCGCCGCTCTGGTTGAGCGGGAACACGACCTCGGAGCAGAACTTGCCGGCTTGCTCAAGCACCTGGTTGATGGTGTCCGCGTCAACGTCGGCGTGCTTCGGCAGCGCCTTGAGTTCGGCTTCCACGCCGAGCAATTCATGGAGCACGAACTGCATGTCGCGCAACGGTGCGGTGTACTGGCCCATCAAAGACTCCTTGGAGGTTTGCAAAGCCGCTACGCCGCCCGTGCACGATCCGGCACGGGACGCCGCGGCGGCGTCAGGTACGGTAGGACTGAATCAGTTTATTGAGCGCGACCATGGCAAGCTCGGCACTCGCGGGCAAGCGCAGGAAGCGGGCGTCATGATGCAAGCCTAGTTCAAGGCTGTACATTTCGAACAGCATCAGGCGCGGATCGCAATCCGCACGCAGGTGCCCCTCTTCCCGTGCCTGGTCGATGGCGCGCGTCAGCGCGGCGCGCCAGATGGTGACGCTCTTGACGAGTTCGTCACGCACCGGGCTTTCCGCGCGGTCGTCGTACTCCACCGCCCCGCTGATGTAGATGCATCCCGTGGTCACTTCCTGGATGCGCTTTTCCATCCAGCGGCGCACCATGGACTGCAGGCGCGGCAGCCCGCGCGGCTCGTGCAGCGAGGGATAGAAAACCTCCTGCTCGAACCGGCGGTGATACTCGCGCACCACTTCCACCTGCAAGTCCTCGCGCGAACCGAAGTGCGCGAACACGCCGCTTTTGCTCATCTGCATGCGTTCCGCGAGCAGCCCGATGGTCAAGCCTTCGAGCCCGTCGCGGGACGACAATTCCAGCGCGGCATCCAGAATGGCCACGCGCGTCATTTCCCCCTTGCGCATGGGCGCGGGGGACGCGGAAGTAGCAGATTCGAGACGAGCTGACTGGTGTCGCATGATTTTTTCTCCGTTCTTCGCGGCGCGATACGGATCGCGCCGCGTATGACCCTGACGTAATGCATTTTTTTCGCTGCCCGGCTGGCTGCTTCACCGCCTGGCAGACCCGAATGCACGCAGTCTAAGGCAAAAAAGAACGACCGTTCAGATTATTGTGATCGCGCCCGCTGGCAGCAAGCTTTTAATTAGATCGGGGTTTCTAAACGCAGCGGCCGCGCTCCCGCGCCGCAACATGCCGCGACGCAGCGGGATAACGATCATTGCCGCCGCGAGTGATGCATAGCAGCATCACCCCACCCCGGCATTGTCCCGCGATCAGTAGCGCCCTGTCACGCCGGCGATGATCACGCCGACACGCAGCACCATATAGGCGGCCCAGTTCGCCATCCGGCGCACCGCCGAACGGCGCGCATGCGTGGCGGCCTTGACCTCGATGCTGCGCGAGGCAATGGCGTGCTCCAGCTCCTGGCGCAGCTCGGCGCAAAACGCACCGTCATAGACCGCGACGTTGGCCTCGCGGGCCAGCAGCAGGCTGAACGGGTCCATGTTGCTGGAGCCCACCGTGGCCCAGGCATCGTCGACCACGGCCACCTTGGCGTGCAGGAAACTATCGGCGTATTCGTAGATTTCCACGCCGGCGCCGAGCAAGGTCGCATAAAGCGAATGGGTTGCATAGTGCTGCAAACGGTACTCGACCCTACCCTGGAGCAACAGCCGCACGCGCACGCCGCGCTTGCGGCACGCCAGCAGCGCACGGCGCATCTTGTGCCCAGGCAGGAAGTAGGCGTTGGCAATGATCACTTCCCGGCGCGCGCCGCCCAACGCCTGCAGGTACTCGCGTTCGATGGCGCGCCGGTTGCGCAGGTTGTCGCGCAGCAGCAGCACCGCGCGCATGCCGCCGGCCTGGTCCTGGCGCGGCAGCGGCAGGTCGGTGATCAGCGGAAACTCCGCCGCCACCCCCGCCAGGCCCACGCTGCGCATTTCGCCGCGCAGCGATAGCTGCCACCACAGGCGCTCGGCGGTCAGCGCGATCTGGTTGACCAGCGGCCCCCGCACCTCCACCGCGAAGTCGTAGCGGGGGCCGAGCCCGGCGCTCTCGAAGGGCCCATGGTTGTTGTCGTCAATGATGTTGATGCCGCCAACAAAGCCGATCTGCTGGTCGATCACGGCCAGCTTGCGGTGCAGCCGGCGCAGGTTGCGCCGCGCCAGGCTGAAGCGGCGCAGCGGGCGGAATATCTTGAGGCACACACCGCCCTCGCGCAGGCGCTCGGCAAGCCCGGCCGGCATGTCGCCGGCGCCGAAACCGTCCACCACCAGGTGCACGGCCACGCCCCGCCCGGCGGCACGGATCAGCGCATCGCTTACCGCCGCGCCGACCGCATCATCGGCGTAAATGTAGGTCTCGAGCGACACCGAGAATGCAGCCTGGTCGATCGCGGCAACCAAGGCCGGGAAGAACGCATTGCCGCCGCGCAGCAAACGGACCGCGTTGCCGCCCAGAGGCCTGCCGCGGCGCCATTCGGAGCGCAGTGGGCCGGCATGCCGTGGCGCGCTTGCGCGGGCATCGTCGCGGCTCGCGGTGAGCCCGGGAGGCGGCGCGCGGGGCGGGCGTGGGGGCGGAATCGATGACATGAGCCACATTATCAGGCACGCCGATGTCCTGTGCGTGCGCCAGGCGACGCGCGCGGCGCACACAGCGTGTGGGGCCATGCGCGCCGCGGCGGCCTTTCTCTGCTATCGTCGCCGCTTCATCCCCTCGCAAGCCCCGACATCGTGAAGGTTTTCGGCATCTCCGGTGCGTCCGGCAGCGGCAAGACCACGTTGCTGGATCAAGTGATCCCACGCTTCGCCGCCGCCGGCCTGCGCGTGGCCGGCGTCAAGCACACCCACCATGGCTTTGACCCGGACACCCCGGGCAAGGACTCTTGGCGCATGCGCCAGGCCGGCTGCGCCAATGTCGTGCTGGTGGGCGCGCGGCACCTCACGCTGATGCGCCACTATCCCGAAGCCGAGGCCTCGCCTGAGCTGGCAGATGCGCTGGCCGTGCTGCCCGCCGACACGGACCTGGTGCTGGTGGAGGGTTACAAGCGCAGCGATTTCCCCAAGCTGGAAGTGTTCCGCCCAGACCTGGGCAGGCCGCCGCTATGGCCGGAAGTGCCGAGCATCATGGCCGTCGCCAGCGACCAGCCGCAGGCGGTGGCCGCGCTTACCGCCTTGCCCGTGCTGGACCTGGCGGACCTTGACGCGATCTGCCAGGTCATCCGCGACAGCGCGCTCGAACTCACGCCCGCGCTGGCCGCCGCCCTGGCGCAGCCTCACCAGACCCGATAGACATGCCCGCTGCGCGGCCCTTCCACGCTGCGCTGGAAGGCCAGCGCGACGCGCGCCGCCGGCACCGGCTCAAAGCCGGGGAAGAAATCGCCATACGCGGGCCATGACTCCTGCACTACCGTCGGGCTGACCACATTGATGCGCAGGCCGCGCTCCAGTTCGGGCGCCGCGCTACGCACGAACCCCTCCAGCGCCGCATTGACGCTGCCGGCATTGGCACCCATGCGGATCGGCTCGCTGCCGACAATGCCGCTGGTGAGCGTGATCGAGCCGCCATCGTTCAGGAAATGCTGGCCAACCAGCGCCAGCCGCACCTGCCCGAGCAACTTGTCCTGCAGCCCGATTTCGAAGTCCTCGGCCCGCATCTGCGCGAGCGGCCCGAAAAACAGGCTTCCGGTCGTGGCGACGATCGCGTCCACCCGGCCGGTCGCGTCAAACAAGGCCTGCACGGATTCCGGCCGGGTCAGGTCGACCCGATGATCGCCGCGCGACTTGCCGACCCGCACCACGTCGTGGCGAGCCGACAGGTTCTCTGCTACCGCCTGGCCGAGCGTTCCGCTGGCTCCGATCACAACAATCTTCATCGCATTCCCCATGGTTCTGGTTGTTTAGGAAGACGGCATTCCTTCTACCGCCATCAGGAATGCATTGTGAAAGTGGATCAAGGAGGGATAAATGGGCTAGGATTTTGCATATCCCTAATTTTTAATTAGCAATCCATGGACAAGCTGCGCAGCATGGAAGTGTTTGCCGCCGCTGCCGATGCCGGCAGCTTCAGCGCCTGCGCCGATGCGCTTGGCCTGTCGGCGGTGATGGTAGGCAAGCATGTCGGCCAACTGGAGCGGCATCTTGGCGTGCGCCTGCTGCAACGCAGCACGCGCCGCCAGAGCCTGACCGAAGCCGGCCACCTGTTCCTGGAGGAATGCCGGCAGATCCTGGAGCGCGTGCGCAAAGCGGAAACCGTGGCCGAGCGTCTGCACAGCCAGCCGCGCGGCCGCCTGCGCGTGAGCGCACCAGTGACGTTGGGGGAGACGGCGGTAGCCGAAGCGGTATCGGCCTACCTGCTGCGCTACCCGGAAGTCACGGTGGAACTGGTGCTCGACGACGCGTTCACCGACCTGATTGCCGATGGTTTCGACGCTGCCGTGCGCATCGGCGCGCTGGCCAGCTCCGACCATCTGGTGGCGCGGCCGTTGCGGCCGTATCGCATGGCGATCTGCGCGGCGCCGGCCTACCTCGCGCAAGCGGGCCATCCGCGCACGCTGGCAGAGCTGGCCGGGCACCGCTGCTTGAATCATCTGTTGTGGCCGCAAGGCATGGGGTGGCCGGCCCCCGAGGATGGTGCTGCGGTGCCCAAGTCATCGGCGCCGCTCGCGGCCAACAACGGCCAGGCGCTGCGGCGCGCGGCACTGGCTGGCTGTGGGGTGGTGATGCAGCCGGAAGTGCTGCTGGCGGCAGACATAGCCGCCGGGCTGCTGGTCCCGCTGCTGGAAGACGCCATGCCCGTACCAAGGCCGGTCCACCTGCTTTATCCGCGCGACCCGCGGCCACTGCCCAAGCAGGCCTGCTTTGTTGACGTCATGCTGGAAAAAATGGGGGCCTGAGGACAGCCCTGAGGATAGCCCTCAGGGAGTCGTGCCCGCCTTGGCCTTGTGGACAACCGGCCGCTCCGGCACGGCAATGCGTGCAAGCTCCGCCATCAATGGCACGTGGTCCGAGCGCTGGGCCCAGTCGCGGCCGGTCAGCGCGCTGGCGTGCTCGATCTCGAAGCCGCGCACATAGATGCGGTCGAGTTGCCACCAGGGCATGTGGCTGGGAAAGGTGTGCAGCCGCGCGCCACCCGCGGAGGACACTTCCATCGCCCCGAGGGTGTTGCAGATCAGGTTGTCGAGCCGGTGGTTCCAGTCATTGAAATCCCCGGCGATCACCAGCGGCGCCTCGGCAGGCACCACATCCTGCACCCGCTTGACGAGCGCCTCCGCCTGGCGCGCGCGGCTGCGCGCGAACAAGCCGAAATGCACGCAGATCAGATGGGCCTCGACCCCGTTCATATCCGCCACCGCGTGCAGCAGGCCGCGCTGCTCGAAGCGATGGTCGGAGATGTCGAGGTTTTCCGACATCAGGATTGGATGGCGCGACAGGATGGCGTTGCCGTGGTGCCCGTGGTCATACACCGCATTGCGGCCGTAGACCGAATGCGGATACGCGTCGGTCGCCAGATAGTTGAGCTGGGTGTAATCCGGGTCGAACAAGGCCGCCGCCACCAGGCGGTCATTGCGATCCTGCACTTCCTGCAGGAAGACGATGTCGGCATTCACCACGTGCAGGCCATCACGCACGTTATGGATACGCGACTTGCCCTTGATGCCGGTCACGCCCTTGTGAATGTTGTAGGTGACGACGCGCAGCCTCATAGGTCCGCTCCGCAGGCCGCACGCTGCCCCCGCACCCGCCAGCCCAACTGCAGCACGGCCTCGGCATTGCTGCTCGAGAAGCACAGCGCTGCGGCCTCCCGCCACGGTAGCCACTGATACTGCAAGTGCTCGCGCGGCGCCAGCGTCACCGGCAGCGGCTGCGCGACACGCAGGCCAAACCAGTGCTCGGTGTTGCGCGTCACGCCCGGTGCGTAGCGGTGGCGCCACTGCGGGTAGATTTCGTACTCGATGGTGTGGTTCCAGTCGTCCAGCTGGTGCTCGGCGGCGATCAGGCCGGTTTCCTCGGCCACCTCGCGCGCGGCCGTCAGCGCCAGCGGCTCGTCGGGCGTGTCCAGGCTGCCGGTAACCGACTGCCAGTAGCCCGGCCGGTCGGCGCGCTCGATCAACAGCACTTGCAAGTCTGGCGTGTGGATCACAACCAGGACGGATTCAGGGATTTTGTAGGACATGGGGATAGGACAAACGGCGTCCCCAAGCTTACCGCAGATGCGCCCGGGCACCATGGGAAACATGACGGACATGGCGGAGATGGCGGAGATGGCGGACTCGCTGCCCACGCCCATTCATGCGGCATGGACGCTGGACTGCGCCGGCGTCTCGCGCAACCAGGTCTCGAATACGCCAGGCGAGTCGCCGTGGCCCCACGCGGCGCGCAGTTGCTGCATCAACGGGGTCAGCGCGCGCGTGTACTCGCGCGACGCCACTTGCGCATGCACGGCCAGGCGGTCCGCGCATTGCTGCACCTGCGCCTGCAACTGCGCGCGCTCGTGCGTGATCTCCTTCTCTCGCACGCCCAGCGTGTTGTACTTCTGGATCAGGAAGCGCTGGTAGTCTCCGGCCTCGACACCTTGGGCGGCCTGCGCATTGACCTGCTCGAAGCGCATCACGATGCTGCCGGTCTCCTGCTCGATATGCGTGGCCTCCGCGGCCAGCGCCTGCAAGCCATCCTGCAGCCGCAGCGCTTCGCGACGCTCGTCGCGCAGTTGCGCGACGTACGCATCGAAGCTGCGCTGGGCCGTCAGGTAAGCCTGCACCACCGGCTGCGGCGCCACCACCAGCAACGGATCCGCACCGCCCGTGCGGCTGCCCTGCAACAAGGCGTCGTCGGCCAGCCTCAGGTTACCGAGGTCCTCCAGCCAGCGCCCACGCGCCATGACCGTGCCCACCGTATCCAGCGCCACCCGGCGCAGGGCTTCAGCGCGCTGCATCTCCACCGGTTCCGGCATGGGCACGCCCCCGCCGCCGGATATCGCAGCATGCGCGATATCCGGCACACAAGCGGCCACCGTGGTCGCCACGGACTCCGACATGGCCACCGCCGAGCGGCGCACCGCGCGCCGCAGCTCGAAGCGCGCCAGCAGCATCATCACCAGCCCGGCCGCCAGCCAGGTGAGGATGGTCTCGGCATGGGCCAGTAAAAACTGGCGAATCAGTTCTACATCCAGGTGCACGGCAAATTCCTCCCGCGCGGCCGTCATGCCTTCGAATTGGGCTTGCGGCTCAGCGCTATAAAGGGAGAAGACTGGACGGAAAAGGCTTCGTTCCGCGATGTAACAATTGGAAACCAGGGATTGGTGCCGGCTGTGGGTGCCGGCTGTGGCCCGTGGCGCATCAGAGACCGCGCCGCCGGACTTGAGCGGATCTCCCGCGCTTCACGCATGCGCCGCCTTCATGTCGGCAATGAAGGCGTCCAGAAGATCGTTACGGTGCGGCTTGCGGCGCACCGCCATGTCGAACGGTACGTCATAGCGCATCGCGTCCGGCGCGAGCGGGGCCAGCTGTCCCTGCTGCACGTACGGCGCCGCGAAATGCGCGGGCAAGTACCCAAGGTGGCGGCCGGACAGCACCAGCATCGCCACCGCTTCCATATTGTCCGCCACTGCCGTCACCAGCCGGTCTGTCGGCGAACCCGCCGCCTCCGGCAGCGGATAGCTGCGCCAGGCCCACGCATGGCCAAGCGCGACCGTCGGGTCGACACGCGCGGCCGTCTCGAAGAGCGGATGGCTGCGTCCGGCATAGGCGAGCTGCGTCTCGTGAAAGATTGTCGTGTAGTCCAGCGCCGGCACACGGTGCCAGAAGTAGCCGATGCCCATGTGGATCTTGCCGTCCAGCAGCATCCCTTCCAGCTCTCCCGGCGAACGCACCAACACGGAGAAATGCACGGATTCGTCCCGTTGGCGGAAGCGCTCGATGGCCTGGCTGATTCGTGCATTGGCGCTCACCGGCGTATGCCCGATCAAGCCCAGGCTGAGCGTGCCCACCAACGTGCGGCCCACCTTGCGCGCTTCCGCGCCAAAGACATCCAGCGCCGTCAGCAGCTTGCGCCCGGACTCGACAAATTGCCGGCCCCGCGGGGTCAGCCGGAAACCGCTGCGCCCCCGCTCGCACAGCCGGTAGCCCAAGCGCGTTTCCAGCGTCGAAAGCTGCGTGCTGATGGTGGACTGGCTGACGTTGAGCGTCGCCTGCGCAGGCGTGATGCCATTGGCATCCACCACCGCCAGGAAAACGCGAATCAGGCGCAGGTCAAGATCGGAAGGTTGTCCCAGCATGGTCGATACATCGAGCCGAATCAATGTTTGGTTCAGAGATTTCGCATTCTACGCGTCGGAGCAATCGGAAAGAATGCAGCTTTCCCCACCAGATTGTGTCGCTGAGCGCGGCACGATGAATCGATCACCATGCATGTAAATACGCCACGCCACCCGGCCGATGAGGCCGGACTCTTCCAGCCGATGTCCGGCAACGCCATGCCGCGCTTCGGCGGCATCGCCACCATGATGCGGCTGCCCGCCGCCGCGAGCACCGCCGGGCTGGATGCCTGCTTCGTCGGCGTGCCATTCGACCTGGGCACCTCCAACCGTAACGGCGCGCGCCTGGGACCCCGCCAGATCCGGGCCGAATCCGTGCTGCTGCGCCCCTACAACATGGCCACGCGCGCCGCCCCCTTCGATTCGCTGCGCGTGGCCGACATCGGCGACGTGGCGACCAATCCGTACAACCTGCATGACGCCATCGCGCGCATCGAGGCGGCTTACCGCGACATCATCGCCACGGGTTGCCGCCCGATCGGGCTGGGCGGCGACCACACGGTCACGCTGCCGATCCTGCGCGCCATGCACGCCAGGCATGGCCGCCTCGGACTGATCCATGTCGACGCGCATGCCGACGTGAACGACACCATGTTCGGCGAGAAGATCGCGCACGGCACGCCGTTCCGTCGCGCCGTGGAGGAGGGGCTGCTCGATTGCGGCCGTGTGGTGCAGATCGGCCTGCGCGGCACCGGCTATGCCGCCGAGGATTTCGACTGGTGCCGCCAGCAGGGCTTTCGCGTGATCACGGCCGAAGCATGCTGGTACCGGTCGCTGGCACCGCTGATGGAGGAAATCGGCATGCGCCTGCAGGGTGGCCCGGTCTACATCAGTTTCGACATCGATGGCATCGACCCGGCCTACGCGCCTGGCACCGGCACGCCGGAGATCGGCGGGCTGACGGTGCCACAGGCGCTGGAGATCATACGTGGCGCGCGGGGGCTGGATATCGTCGGCGCTGACCTCGTCGAGGTATCGCCGCCGTACGACCCGTTCGGCACCACGGCGCTGCTCGGGGCCAATCTGGCGTTCGAACTACTGTGCGTGCTGCCCGGCGTCGTGTACCGCGGCGCCTGAATCCCTCCCCGGACAATCATCAGGAGACCCACCATGCAGACTACCCAGCCTGCTCCCCAGCCACGCCGCGCGGCCCTGGCATCCTTTGTCGGCACCACCATCGAGTGGTATGACTTCTACAGCTACGCCACCGCCGCGGCGCTAGTGTTCGGGCCGCTGTTCTTCCCCGGGGAGAGTCGCCTGCTGAGCCTGCTGGCCTCGTTCGGCTCGTTCGCCATCGGCTTTCTGGCGCGGCCCATTGGCGGCGTGCTGTTCGGCCGCATCGGCGATCGCCTTGGGCGCAAGCGCGCGCTCATGGGCACGCTGTCCTTGATGGCCATCGCCACGGTGCTGATCGGCTGCCTGCCTACGTATGCGCAGGCCGGATGGATCGCGCCCGTGGCGCTGGTGGCGCTGCGCGTGCTGCAGGGCATCGCGGTCGGCGGCGAATGGGGCGGTGCGGTGTTGCTGGCAGGCGAGCACGCGCCAGCCAGCCGGCGTACCTTCTTCGCCTCGTTCGCGCAGCTGGGCAGCGCAGGCGGGCTGATCCTGTCGATGCTGGCCTTCAGCGCCGTGGGCCGGCTCGATCACGACGCCCTCATGCAATGGGGCTGGCGCCTGCCCTTCCTGGCCAGCGCGGTGCTGCTGGCGGTCGGCTTCGTGGTCCGGCGGTCGGTCAATGAATCGCCCGAATTCGAGGCCATGCGGGCCGCCGGCGACGTGGCCGGCCGGCCACTGGCCGAAGCACTACGCGCGTGGCCGCTGATCGTGCTGGCGATCGGCGCCAACGTGTACGGCATCGCCGGCGTGTACTTCAGCAACATCTTCATGATCTCGTATGCGACGCAGTACCTGGCGCTGGACCGGGCAATGATCCTCGACTGCATGTTCTGGGTGGCGGTACTGCAGTTCTTCGTGCAACTGGGCGCGGCGCATCTGGCGGACCGCTTCGGCACCTGGCGCGTGCTCGCCATCGTCGCCGCTTGCGCCATCGTGGTGCCGTTCGCCATGCTGCCCCTGGTGCGCATGGGGCAGCCGCACACGGTATTCCTGGGCATCGCCATCGCCACGCTATGCGAATCGGGCTACTACGCCGTCATTGCCGGCTTTGTCACCGGCATGTTCGCCGCGCGCATCCGCTACACCGCCATCTCGCTGTCGTACCAGGTGTGCGGCGCCTTCGCCGGCGGCCTGACACCGCTGCTGGCAACGCTGCTGGCGGACAGGTTCTTCCCGCAGTGGTGGCCGATGGCGGTGTTCTATGCGGGATCTGCGATGCTATCGCTGGTGTGCGTGGTGTGGGTGGGGC
>NZ_JBXASU010000122.1:0-18381 GCF_058809705.1 Cupriavidus sp. MPR-AND1C
TCTTTGCCTACTTTCTTGGCGAGACAAGAAAGTAGGTCGCCTCCCCGCAGGGGAGGTGAAACTGCCTTTGACTTTGCCTTCCAAGTCAAGCAACGGAATCCCCCCACCCCACAAACAAAAAAGCCCACGTTTTCACGTGGGCCTCCATTCTATGTCACCTGCCGGCCTTAAACCTGCCGGCGAGGCACTCCCTGCACTCAGGAAGTTTGCTGGATCCCCGCCAGCAGCCAGCCGCCAGGGCCGCTTACCGGCTTTGCCAGGTTCCAGACTTCGGCGAAGGGCTGGGCGGGCTCGCCGGCCTTTTCGCGGATCATGCCGGAGAAGCGCACGCTGGCCAGATGCTGGGCCGGGCTGTCTTCGATGCCGAGCAGTTCGCCTTCCAGCGTGACCACGTCGGTCTTGTTGACCTCGGTGCCGCGTTCGGACAGGTCCATCTTGATCTCGGCGAACATTTCCGGCGTGGTGAACTCGCGGATGTCCTCGAGATTGCCGGCATCCCAGGCCGCCTGCAGGCGTACGTAGTACACCTTGGCGTTGCGCAGGAAGGCTTGGGTGTCGAAGTCGGCCGGCACACCCCAGGGCTGGGCCGCGCCCGCAGCAGCACCAACGGCCGCGCCAGCCATCACCGGTGCGGCGGATTGCATCGAGGCGACGGAACCGGGCGCGGGCATCACCGGGTTGGGTGAACCAACCGGCACCTGTTGGCGCAGGACCGGTTCGTTGCTGCCACCAAATCCGTTACCCGAGCCACCGCCGGCACCGGCTGCCGCACCGGCATAGGCCGGTTGCTGCGGTGCCTTGGCGCCGCCGCGGAACTTGCGGATCAGCCAGATTGCGGCGAACGCCACCAGGGCGATCAGGATCAGGTTGGACAGGAAGCCCATGGCGGCGCCGCCCAGGCCGAAGTGCGACAGCAGCCAGCCGATGCCCAGGCCGGCGGCGATGCCGCCGAGCATGCCGCCCCAGTTACGCTTGGGCGCGGCAGCAGCGGCTGCGCCGGCGCCTGCTGCAGCGGGCGCGGCTTGCTGGGCCGGGGCCTGCTGCGCGGGCGTCTGGTTCGGCGATTGCTGCGCCGGTGCCTGCTGGCGTTGCGTCACGCCGGACGATTGCTTGCCGATGCTGCGCGACCCGCCGAGGCGTTTGGCATTGGCGTCGAGCGCCATGCCGAGGGCAAGCGTGCCAATCAGCACACCCGCCATGAATTTTGCGCGAAATAGCGACATATCAGTGCTTCCCCTGTTAAGTTCGCTCATCTTTCTTTGAGCCTATATCAGTCTAGTACTTTCGCCCGACGTGAAGCGCCACCACTCCCGCCGTCAGGTTGAAGTATTCGACATTCTCCAGGCCCGCATGTTCCATAAGACGTACAAGTGAAGCCTGGTCTGGATGCATTCTGATCGATTCGGCCAGATAGCGATAGCTATCGGAATCCTGTACCACGCGCTGCCCCAGCCACGGCAGGAACTTCAGCGAATACATGTCGTAGGCCTTTTCCAGCGGCTTCCACACCTTGGAGAACTCCAGCACCATGACTTTGCCACCCGGCTTGATCACCCGGCGCATCTCTGACAATGCGACCTCCTTGTGCGTCATGTTGCGCAGCCCGAAGGACACCGTGACCAGGTCGAAATAATTGTCCGGGAACGGAATCCGCTCGGCGTCACAGAGACAGGTGGGGATGACGATGCCTTTATTCAACAAGCGGTCGCGCCCAACCCGGAGCATCGACTCATTGATGTCGGTCAGCCAGACCTCGCCGGTGGGCCCGGCCTGGCGTGCGAAGGCCTTGGCCAGGTCGCCGGTGCCGCCGGCGATGTCGAGCACCTTGAAGCCAGGCCGCACGCCAGCCTGGGCGATGGTGAACATCTTCCACAGCCGGTGCATGCCGCCGGACATCAGGTCGTTCATGACGTCGTACTTGTTGGCCACCGAATGGAAGACTTCGGCTACCTTGCCAGCCTTCTCTTCTTCCTTGACCTTCTCGAACCCGAAGTGGGTCTCGCTCATAACTCGCTCCAGAACTCAGTAATGGCCCGCGGGGGCGCAATCTCAATGGCTGCCGCAGGCATGGCCGCCGGGGGCCGCCATGGGGGTGTCGCGATCGACGCCGGCAGCTTCCAGCCGCTCAAGGTAGGACTGCCAGATGGTGTCCTGCTGGGCGCCCAGGCGGTAAAGCAGTTCCCAGGAATAGATGCCGGTATCGTGGCCGTCGGAAAAACGGATCAGGATGGCGTAGTTGCCGACCGGCTCCACCGCGGCGATGGTGACGTCGCGCTTGCCGGTCTGCAGCACTTCCTGGCCCGGGCCGTGGCCCTGCACTTCGGCCGAGGGTGAGTTCACCCTCAGGTATTCGAACGGCAGCCGGAAGCTGGAACCGTTGTCAAAACCCACCTCCAGCACGCGCGACTGCGTGTGCACGGTAAGTGCGGTGGGATGGGGAGTATCTTTTTCAAGGCCTGCCATGATGGGTGGCGTGCGGCTGTGGGCGAGCCGCAGGTTGCGGCCACACCGGCCTTTACGCTTCGTGTACGACCCGATAGCTTACCGCAGCCGCCTCACCTTGCCCATCGTGCTCCGCCTCCCAGTGCGCTCCGTCGGCCGCGACATAGCGCAGGCGCTTGCCATGGAAGGCGGCAACCGTGCTGCGGTGGGCGATGCTGATGATCGCCGCGCCGGGCAGGGAGTCCACCATCAGGCGGTACATCTCGCTTTCGGTTTCCTCGTCGAGCGCGCTGGTGGCCTCGTCCAGGAACAGGTAATCGGGCTTTTGCAGCAGCGCGCGCGCAAAGGCCAGGCGTTGCTGCTCGCCCGGCGACAGCCGCAGCGACCAGTTGTCGAACACGTCGAGCTGCTCGGCCAGGGCGCCGAGCCAGGCTTCGCGCAGCACCTTCTGCAAGGCTTCGCGGCTATGCACGGTGCCGGCGTCGGGATAAGCCAGCGCATCGGCCAGCGTGCCGATCGGCAGGTAGCTGCGCTGCGGCAGGAACAGCATGCGAGCCGCGCCGGGCATGGCTACCTTGCCGCTGCCGTAGGGCCAGATCCCGGCCAGCGCGCGGAACAGCACGCTTTTGCCGCAGCCCGAGGGGCCGCTGACCAGCCAGCGTTCGCCGGGCGCGATCTGCAGCGAGAACGCCGCCACCAGCAGCCGCTGCTGGATCTCGCCGCCGTTGCCGTTGCCGGTGCGCACCGGCAGCGCCAGCGCGAGGGTGTCGATGCGGATGCCGCCGGAATCGGTACCGGTGCCAGCCTGGACCACCTCGATGTCGCGCACGCCGGTGTGCTCCTGGTCCTGGCGCTCCGCCACGCGGATAGCATCGCGGAAGTCGATCAGCCGGTTGGCTGCGGCCTTCCAGCCGACCAGCGTGGAGTAATTGTCAACGAACCACGACAGCGCCCCTTGCACCTGGCCGAAGGCCTGGCTCACCTGCATCAGCCCACCCAGCGTCATCTTGCCGGCGAAGTAGCGCGGCGCGGCCACGAGCAGCGGAAAGATGATGGCGAACTGGCCGTAGCCGGAACTGACAAAGGTCAGGCGACGCGTATAGCGCATCAACTGTTTCCAGTTGGCGCGAATGCGGTCAAAGCGTGAGCGCAGGCCCGCCTGCTCGGTAGGCTCGCCCCGGTAAAGCGCCACCGGCTCGCTGTTCTCGCGCAAGCGCACCAGCATGAAACGGAAATCCGCCTCGTACTGCTCTTGCTGGAAACTCAAGCCGATCAACGGCCGGCCCACCACGTGGGCAATCAGCGAACCGATCACGGCATAGCCCACCGCGAACCACACCATATAGCCCGGAATCGTGATCTCGGTGCCGCCCAGCATGAAGCTGATCGGCCCGGAAACAGCCCACAGGATGCCGACGAAAGACACCAGCGTCACCACCGAATTGAGCAGCCCGAGCGAAAGAGACAGCGCGCCATCGGTAAACGAGCGCAGGTCGTCCGCAAGCCGCTGGTCGGGGTTGTCCGTGGCGTGCGTCTGTTCTATGCGGTAGTAAGCCTGGTGGCTGAGCCAGTGGTCCATGAAGCGGTCGGTCATCCAGGTACGCCAGCGCATCTGCAGCATCATGGTGTAGTACTGCCGTGATATGGCCGCCACGATAAAGAAGCCGGCGATCCAGGAGAAACGGATCAGCAGCGCCTTGAAGGAGGTGTAGTCATGCTGCTCCAGCGCGTTGTAGAACACGCGGTTCCATTCGTTGAGCAGCACGTTGATATAAACGATGCCGAGATTGAGCGCGACCACGAAGGCCAGCAGCCCGAGGCCGGCCTTGCGGTCCTCGGATATCCAGTAAGGCTTGATCAGGTCCCATGTCTCGGCCACCCGCAGGCGGCTCTGGATCCTGAGGGCACGGGCCGGCACGGCCGGGCCTGGAACGGTAACGGAAGACGGTGTGGACATGGCACCTTTCGCGCAAGCGGGCCATGGCAGATCCACCGGCCCCGCTCTTGTTGGAATGAAGACAACGGGTGTTAGAAGACGACGCCGCCCAGCTGGTTCCGGAAATTCAAAAAAACCGATAGCAATGCCGGCACGGCACGGGCACGGCTACGCCAGGCGTCAGCCTGCTTCGGCCAGTTTCGCCAGGGCCGCGCGCAATGCCGGCAGGCGCTGCGCAAGGCCCGCCAGGCGCACGGCATCCGGCTCGCGCTGCGCAGCCGCCCAGACGGCTTCGGGAAAATGGGTATCCCAGCGGTAGCGTGGAATGATATGCCAGTGCAGGTGCGGCACCATATTGCCGAAGGCGGCCAGGTTGACCTTGTCGGGCACCATGGTCTCGCGCACCACGCGCTCCACCCGCGCCACCAGCCGCATCAGCCAGGCCTGGTCGTCCTCAGGCAGATCGGTCTGCTCGGCAACGTGGCCATTCCACACCACCCGGCAGAAGCCGGGAAAGCGCTCATGCTCGACCAGGATGACCCGGGCGCGCTCGCCACGCCAGACCAGTTCGCCGCCGTCCGTCTCGCACAGCGGGCAGTTGGAGGCGAGATTCATGCGGGCGCTCCCGATGTGTCAACCGACCGTGCGAGATCGGCGCATCGAGCCCACCACCCTCGCACGTCCATCACACCAGCACCCGCTCGATGCCGCCCGAGTTGGCCTTGGCCACATAGTCCGGCATCCAGTTCTCGCCCAGCAGGTGCTTGGCCATCTCCACCACGATGTAGTCCGCCGTGACCGTGGCGTCTTCCTTGTAGCGCGACAAACCCTGCAGGCAGGACGGGCAGCTGGTCAGGATCTTGACGTCGCCCACGAAGCCGTCGGTGCGCAGCTTGTCCGCGCCCTTGGTCATTTCCTCTTCCTTGCGGAAGCGGATCTGGGTGGAGACGTCGGGGCGCGACACCGCCAGCGTGCCGGACTCGCCGCAGCAACGCTCGTTCTTCTCGATCTTGCTGCCGCCCTCGTTGCCGCCCATCAGCTCGTTGACGAGCTTGGTCGGGTCCATGGTCTTGATCGGGGTGTGGCAGGGGTCGTGGTACATGTAGCGCGTACCGGTCACGCCTTCCAGCTTGACGCCCTTCTCCAGCAGGTATTCGTGGATGTCGATGATGCGGCAGCCCGGGAAGATCTTGTCGAATTCATACCCGGCCAGCTGGTCGTAGCAGGTCCCGCAGCTCACCACCACGGTCTTGATATCGAGGTAGTTGAGCGTGTTGGCGACCCGGTGGAACAACACCCGGTTGTCGGTGACCATCTTCTCGGCCTTGTCGAACTGGCCGTTGCCGCGTTGCGGATAGCCGCAGCACAGGTAGCCCGGCGGCAGCACGGTCTGCACGCCTACATGCCACAGCATGGCTTGCGTGGCGAGGCCCACCTGGGAGAACAGCCGCTCCGAGCCGCAGCCCGGGAAGTAGAACACCGCCTCGGTCTCGGGCGAAGTCCGCTTCGGGTCGCGGATGATCGGCACGATCTCGTTGTCTTCGATGTCCAGCAGCGCGCGCGCGGTCTTCTTGGGCAGGTTGCCCGGCATCTTCTTGTTGATGAAGTGGATCACCTGCTCTTGCACCGGCGCGCGGCCCACCGTGGCGGGCGGGTGCGCGGTCTGCTTCCTGGCGAACTTCTTGAGTACGTCGTTGCCCAGGCGCTGCGCCTTGTAGCCCCAGTCGATCATGACCTTGCGGGTCATGTTGATGGTCTGCGGATTGGTGGCGTTGAGGAAGAACATCGACGCGGCGGTGCCGGGGTTGAACTTCTTCTGCCCCATCTTGCGCAGCAGGTTGCGCATGTTCATCGACACGTCGCCGAAGTCGATCTTGACCGGGCACGGCGTCACGCACTTGTGGCAGACCGTGCAGTGGTCGGCCACGTCCGAGAACTCGTCCCAGTGCTTGATCGAGATGCCGCGGCGGGTCTGCTCCTCGTACAGGAAGGCCTCCACCAGCAGCGAAGTCGCCAGGATCTTGTTGCGCGGGCTGTACAGCAGGTTGGCGCGCGGCACGTGGGTGGCGCACACCGGCTTGCACTTGCCGCAGCGCAGGCAGTCCTTGACGCTGTCGGCAATGGCGCCGATATCGCTTTGCTGCATGATGATGGACTCATGTCCCATCAGCCCGAACGACGGCGTATAGGCATTGCGCAGGTCAGCGCCGGGCAGCAGCTTGCCCTTGTTGAAGCGGCCCTGCGGATCCACGCGCTGCTTGTACTCGCGGAACTCGCCGATCTCGTCCTCGGTCAGGAACTCCAGCTTGGTGATACCGATGCCGTGCTCGCCGGAAATCACGCCGTCCAGCGAGCGTGCCAGCGCCATGATGCGGGCCACCGCGCGGTGGGCGTCCTGCAGCATGTCGTAGTCGTCCGAGTTGACCGGGATATTGGTGTGCACGTTGCCGTCGCCGGCGTGCATGTGCAGCGCCACGAAGACGCGGCCGCGCAGCACCTGCTTGTGGATCTTCTGCGCTTCGTCGAGGATGGGCTTGAACTCGCCGCCGTTGAAGATATTGCGCAGCTCGGCGCGCACTTCGCTCTTCCAGGACACGCGGATGGTGCGGTCCTGCAGCAGGTGGAACACGGTGGCGTCCGGCTGCTGCTCGAGGCGCGCCTCGAAAGCCTGGCCGAGCAGGCCCAGGCCATGGCCGATCAGCGACGCGCGCGCGGTGGCCAGCGGCGTATCCAGGTGGTCCTGCAGGTAGGTCCAGCGCGAGCGGATCTCGCGCAGCAGCTGCAGCGCGTGCTGCACGCGGTCTTCCAGCAGCTCGGCGCTGGGGATCTCGTTAGCATCGTCGCTGCGGCCCAGCGGCAGGTTGCCGCGCGCGAAGAAGGCTTCCAGCGCGTCGGTCAGCTGGAGCTTGTTCTTGATCGACAGCTCGATATTGATGCGCTCGATGCCGTCGGTGTACTCGCCCATGCGCGGCAGCGGGATCACCACGTCTTCATTGATCTTGAAGGCGTTGGTGTGCCTGGCGATGGCGGCGGTGCGCGAGCGGTCCAGCCAGAACTTCTTGCGGGCTTCCGGGCTGACCGCGACAAAGCCTTCGCCGCTCTTGCCGTTGGCCATGCGGATGACTTCCGAGGTGGCGCGGGCAACCGCGTCCTGGTCGTCGCCGACGATGTCGCCGATCAGCACCATCTTGGGGAAGGCATTGCGCTTGCTCTTGGTGGCGTATCCCACCGCGCGCAGGTAGCGCTCGTCCAGGTGCTCCAGGCCGGCCAGGATGGCGCCGCCGGGGGTGCGCGATTCGGCGTCGAGGTAATCCTTGATTTCCACGATGCTCGGAATGGCGTCGCGCGCCTGGCCGAAAAACTCCAGGCAGACGGTGCGCACATGCGCCGGCATGCGGTGCAGGATCCAGCGCGCGCTGGTGATGATGCCGTCGCAGCCCTCCTTCTGGATGCCTGGCAGGCCCGCCAGGAACTTGTCGGTGACGTCCTTGCCCAGGCCTTCCTTGCGGAACTTGCGCCCTTCGATGGCCAGGGTTTCCGTGCGCAGCGGCTTTTCGCCGGGCGCGCGGTTGCCGTCCGACCACTTGAGCTCGAAGGTGGCGACCGCCACGTCATGGATCTTGCCCAGGTTGTGGTCCAGGCGCGTGACTTCCAGCCAGTTGCCTTCCGGATCCACCATGCGCCACCAGGCCAGGTTGTCCAGCGCGGTGCCCCACAGCACGGCCTTCTTGCCGCCGGCGTTCATGGCCACGTTGCCACCGATGCAGGAAGCATCGATCGAGGTCGGGTCGACCGCGAACACCAGCCCGGCCTTGTCCGCCGCATCCGCCACGCGGCGCGTCACCACGCCGGCGCCGGAGAAGATGGTGCCGACCTTGTGCGACACGCCCGGCAGGTCGGTCTGCTCGACCGGCCCGAGTTGTTCCAGCTTCTCGGTGTTGATGACCGCGCTCATCGGCGTCAGCGGCACGGCGCCGCCGGTATAGCCGGTGCCGCCTCCGCGCGGGATGATGGTCAGGCCCAGCTCGAAGCAGCCCTTGACCATGCCCGCGATCTCTTCCTCGGTGTCCGGGGTGAGGACCACGAAGGGATATTCCACGCGCCAGTCGGTCGCGTCGGTCACATGCGAGACGCGCGACAGGCCGTCGAACTTGATGTTGTCCTTCTGCGTGATGCGGCCCAGCACGCGCTGGGTGCGCTTGCGCAGGTCATAGGCGTGCGCGAACTCCTGCTTGAAGTCCTCGATGGCCTGCTTGGCAAAGCTGACCAGCTGCTCGACCCGGTGGGAGCGGTCCTCGGCGGCCGGCTCGGCGTGCTCGGCACGGTCGGCGGCACGGCGCTTTTCCACCTCGGAGAGCCGGTGGTGGAGTGCCGTAACCAGCATCTGGCGGCGCTTGGGGTTCTCCAGCAGGTCGTCCTGCAGGTAGGGATTGCGGCGCACCACCCAGATATCGCCCAGCACTTCGTACAGCATGCGGGCGGAGCGGCCGGTGCGGCGTTCGCCGCGCAGCTCGGCCAGGATACGCCAGGCTTCTTCGCCTAGCAGCCTGATGACAATCTCGCGATCCGAGAATGACGTGTAGTTATAAGGGATCTCTCGCAGGCGCGCAGGCGCATCCTGCGCGGCGAGTTTGGCATCGAGCACGAGTGGGGCGTTCATGGGGAGGGGACCGCTTCCTGTAGCGCACGGAGACGGTGCGCCGGATCGTCTTTAAAGGGCAATTGTACTTCAAGGCCTGCTTTCGCCGCGCCGCAACATGGCAGAGCCCTGCTTGGGCAACGGTGGCATCACCCTCGCCGTGGCGCGAGAGGCGCTAGCTAGAACAGGCTTTTGAGGCTGGCTGCGATGCCGTGCCAGAAACTATCCGGGATCCAGAGCAGGGCAATCGTCATGGCAAGGTAGCGCAGAAACTTGCCAATCGCCATGTAAACCAGGCTCGGCCAGAACGAGAGCCGGAGCCAGCCGGCCAAAGTGCACAAAGGATCACCAATTCCGGGCAACCACGATACCAGCAGGGTCGGCGGTCCCAGCCGGCGCATCCACCGGAAGTAGCGCGCATCCAGCGACGGCTTGCGCGGCTGGCGGGGATGGCGGCGGTGTTCGGCGTGCTCCTCCTCGTGCGCGCGCTGCTGGCGCCGCTGGCGCAAGCGCACCACGGCCAGCTTGGCCGCGTAGCCAAGCCACCAGTCGATGGCGCCGCCCGCGGTATTGCCGAGCGTGGCGACGACGATGGCCGGCCAGAACAGGTGCGGATTGAGCTTGATATACGCGAAGACCGCCGGCTCCGAGCCCAGGGGCAGCAAGGTGGCGGACACCAGGCTGACCACGAAGATAGCCGGCAAGCCCACCTTGGGCAGGGCAACGGTTTCGAACAGCCAGTCGATGAAGCCTTCCATATAGAGAGATCTGGTGCCGGAGCGAGGTGGATGCGGTGTGAATGCGGCGTGGATACGGTGTGGCGGCCGGACGGCGGGCCATTCTAGCAGCGCCATCCTGCACCCCCGCGGCCGACGCCGTCCGCGCGCTCTTGCGGCGTCAGGTGGCGAAGGGGCAACCCGCATGGCATGCGCCGGCGATTTGTGATTAACTGTTAGAGCATGTCGCAGCCAAACGTTCGCGGCGCGGCATTGCCAGGCCATTGCCAGGCATTGACCGGCGGCAACGGCAGTACCGCAATACCGCAGTACCAACATCACGAAATAGCCGTACCCAACAAACGGCAGTAACGCGTCGTGGCCAGTCCCGCGCAGTTTTTTCGGGATTCAGGGATTGGTCGTGCACGTGTCCACCCACATGGAGACAAGCATGGCGATTCCTATCCGCCTGACCGTCAACGGCCGCGCCGTCGACGCGCAGGTAGAACCCCACACCCTTCTCGTCCAGTTCCTGCGCGAACAACTCCGCCTGACCGGCACCCATGTCGGTTGCGACACCGCCCAGTGCGGCGCCTGCACCGTGCACATGGACGGCCGCGCGGTCAAGTCGTGCAACATGCTGGCGCTGCAGGCGGATGGCGCCAGCATCACCACCATCGAAGGACTCGCCCCGGAGGGCCATCTCCACCCCATGCAGGAAGCCTTCCGCAATTGCCACGGCCTGCAGTGCGGCTTCTGCACGCCCGGCATGGTCATGAGCGCCATCGCGCTGGTCAAGCAGCAGCCCAATGCCGACGCCGCCGCCATCCGCGAGCAGCTCGACGGCAACCTGTGCCGCTGTACCGGTTATCACAACATCGTGCGCGCGGTGCAGGAAGGCCAGTCCGCGATGCATGGCGTCAGCGCTGAATAAGGGGACCGCCATGAACGCACCCGACAACCAGCACCTGATCGGCGCCTCGGTCAAGCGCAAGGAAGACTACCGCTTTCTCACCGGCAACGGCCAGTACACGGACGACATCGTGCTGCCGCAGCAAAGCTACGGCTACTTCCTGCGCTCGCCGCACGCGCACGCCCGCATCGTTTCCATCGACAAGACCGAAGCACTCGCTTCGCCGGGCGTGGTCGCCATCTTCACCGGCGACGACGTGGCGGCCGACAAGGTCGGCGGCCTGCCCTGCGGCTGGCTGATCCACAGCATCGACGGCAGCCCGATGAAGGAACCTGCGCACCCCGTGCTGGCGCAGGGCAAGGCCCGCCACGTGGGTGACCAGGTCGCGCTGGTGATAGCCGAAACGCTGCAGCAAGCCAAGGACGCCGCCGAGAAGATCGACGTGCAATACGATGAACTGCCCGCCGTGGTGAACACCGCCCACGCTGCCTCGGCCACCTCGCTGGTGCATGACGACGTGCCCGAGAACACCAGCTATGTCTGGGGCCACGGCGACCGCGCCGCCACCGACGCCGCCTTTGCCAAGGCCGCCCACGTGACCACGCTGGAGATCATCAACAACCGGCTGATCCCCAACGCCATCGAGCCGCGCGCCGTCAATGCCAGCTACACCCGTCAGGACGACAGCTACACGGTCTATGTATCGAACCAGAACCCCCACGTGGAGCGCCTGCTGATGGGCGCCTTCGTGCTTGGCCTGCCGGAGTCGCGCCTGCGCATCATCGCGCCGGATGTGGGCGGCGGCTTCGGCTCCAAGATCTTCCTGTACGCGGAAGACGTGGCACTGACATGGGCCTCGAAGAAGATCAAGCGCCCGATCAAGTGGACCGCCGAACGCTCGGAATCCTTCCTGACCGATGCGCACGGCCGCGACCACGTCACCAAGGCCGAGCTGGCGATGGACGCCGACGGCAAGTTCCTGGCCATGCGGGTGCACACCACCGCCAATATGGGCGCCTACCTGTCGACCTTCGCGTCCAGCGTGCCGACCATCCTGTACGCCACGCTGCTGGCCGGGCAGTACGCCACGCCGGCGATCTATGCCGAGGTGCGCGCCGTGTTCACCAACACCGCGCCGGTGGACGCTTACCGCGGCGCGGGCCGCCCGGAAGCCACCTATGTGGTGGAGCGGCTGGTGGAAGCCGCGGCGCGCGAGATGAAGATGGACCCGGCGCAAATCCGCCGCAAGAACTTCATCCACGACTTCCCCTACGCCACCCCGGTCGGCCTGACCTACGACACCGGCGACTACGAGCCGTGCCTGGCACGCGCGCAGGAACTCGCCGACGTCAAAGGCTTTCCCGCGCGTCGTGAAGAAGCGAAGCAGCGCGGCAAGCTGCGCGGCCTGGGCTACTCCTGCTACATCGAGGCATGCGGGCTGGC
The DNA here is from genome assembly GCF_058809705.1 of Cupriavidus sp. MPR-AND1C. Classification (NCBI taxonomy): domain Bacteria; kingdom Pseudomonadati; phylum Pseudomonadota; class Betaproteobacteria; order Burkholderiales; family Burkholderiaceae; genus Cupriavidus; species Cupriavidus sp. MPR-AND1C. The sequence goes on from NZ_JBXASU010000122.1 coordinate 12,090, forward strand.
GCCGTCGAATATCGCCGGCGCGCTGGGCGCGCGCGCGGGACTGTTCGAAGTCGGCGAGATCCGTGTCCACCCGACCGGCACCGTGACCGTCTTCACCGGCTCGCACAGCCACGGCCAGGGGCATGAAACCACCTTCGCGCAGATTGTGGCGGACCGGCTCGGCATTGCACTGGATGCCGTGGAAGTGGTGCACGGCGACACCGGCCGCGTGCCGTTCGGCATGGGCACCTATGGCTCGCGCTCGCTGTCGGTGGGCGGCTCGGCCATCATGAAGGCGCTCGACAAGATCGAAGCCAAGGCCAAGAAGATTGCTGCCCACTTGCTGGAGGCCTCGGACGCCGACATCGAGTTCAAGAACGGCACGTTCAGCGTGGCCGGCACCGACCGCAGCAAGACCTTCGGCGAGGTTGCGCTCACCGCCTACGTGCCGCACAACTACCCGCTCGACAAGCTGGAGCCAGGCCTGAACGAAAACGCATTCTACGACCCGACCAACTTCACCTATCCATCGGGCGCCTACATCTGCGAGGTGGAAGTCGATCCGGACACCGGCGAGAGCAAGGTGATTAAGTTCACCGCGGTGGACGATTTCGGCAACATCATCAACCCGATGATCGTCGAAGGCCAGGTACACGGCGGCATCGGCCAGGGCCTCGGGCAGGCCATGCTGGAGCAGTGCGTGTACGACGACGACAGCGGCCAGTTGCTGACCGGCTCCTACATGGACTACGCCATGCCGCGCGCCGGCGACCTGCCGGATTTCACAGTGGAAACCGCCAAGGGCACGCCCTGCACGCATAACCCGTTGGGCGTAAAAGGCTGCGGCGAGGCCGGCGCGATCGGCTCGCCGCCGGCCTTCATCAACGCGCTGGTGGATGCGCTCTCGCCGCTTGGCGTGCACGACATCCAGATGCCCGCCACGCCACACCGCGTGTGGCAGGCCATCCGCCTGGCGCAGGCCCCTAACTGAGATCGGAGGCACACCATGTACGCATTCAATTTCGAACGCGCCGCCGATACCAAGGCGGCCGTGGACAAACTCAAAGCGGACCCCGACGCCAAGTACCTGGGCGGCGGCCAGAGCCTGCTGGCCGCGATGAAACTACGCCTGGCCGCGCCATCCGCGCTGATCGACGTAGCCCGCATTCCCGGCATGGCGGATATCCGTGTCGAAAACGATGAGCTGGTGATCGGCGCGGCGGCACGCCATGCCGACGTCGCGGCCAACGCCGACGTGCGCAAGCGCATTCCCGCGCTGGCCGCGCTGGCCGACGGCATCGGCGACCGCCAGGTGCGCGCGATGGGCACGCTGGGCGGCTCGCTCGCCAACGACGATCCGGCCGCCTGCTACCCTGCGGCCGTGCTCGCGCTCAACGCCACGGTGGTCACCGACCGCCGCAACATCGCCGCCGATAGCTTCTTCAGGAGCCTCTACGAAACCGCGCTGGAACCCGATGAGCTGATCACCGCCGTGCGCTTTCCCACGCCGGACAAGGCCGCCTACATCAAGTTTCGCAACCCGGCATCGCGCTTTGCGCTGGTGGGCGTGATGGTGGCGCAGTTCGGCAAGGTCGTGCGGGTCGCGGTCACCGGCGCGGCCGACTGCGTGTTCCGCAGCGCACCGCTGGAGCAGGCGCTGGCAGCCAGCTTCACGCCGGCGGCAGCGCGCGCGGTGGTGGTGGATGCAAGCAAGCTGAACACCGACCTGCATGCCAGCGCAGAGTACCGCGCGCACCTGATCCCGGTGCTGGCGGCGCGCGCGGTGGAGCAGGCGTTGAAGGGCTAAGGGAGCAAGCCGGAGCGAAAGCGCCGGCACTCGCCAATCCGGGCGTGTTCACTTCGAGCTCACGCCCGCCCTCTCCCCCAGCCCCTCTCCCACGTGGTGGGAGAGGGGAGTCAACCGGCCAGCACCCATGCTTCCCCAGTCCATCGACCAGACCGCTGCCCTGCTGGAGGCACAGCAGTATTTCGCCGATCGCGAAACCGCCACCGTGCTGTACCTGGCACTGCGCATGCAGCGCCCACTCTTCCTCGAAGGCGAGCCTGGCGTGGGCAAGACCGCGCTGGCGCGGGCCATGGCCGACGCACTCGGCACGCGCTTGCTGCGCCTGCAATGCTACGAGGGGCTCGATGCCTCCAGCGCGCTGTACGAATGGGATTACCCGCGCCAGATCATGGCGCTGCGCCTGGCTGAAGCGCGCGGCGAGCGGCCCGACACGCAATCGCTGTATCGCGACGATTTCCTGCTCAAGCGCCCCCTGCTGGAATCCCTGCTGCCCGACCCGGCCGCGCCCGGCATCCCGCGCGTGCTGCTGATCGACGAGATCGACCGCGCCGACGAACCCTTCGAAGCCTTCCTGCTGGAGGTGCTGTCCGAGTTCCAGGTGTCGATCCCCGAGATCGGCGTGATCCGGGCCGAGCAGCCGCCGCTCATCATCGTCACCTCCAACCGGACCCGCGAGGTGCATGACGCGCTCAAGCGCCGCTGCCTGTACCAATGGATGGGCTATCCCCAGCGCGAGCGCGAACTGCAGATCGTGGCCGCGCGCGCGCCCGAGGCCGCCTCCGCGCTGCAGCACCAGGCCATCGACTTCATCCACCGGCTGCGCGGCATCGACATGTTCAAGTCGCCTGGCATCGCCGAGGCCATCGACTGGTGCCGCGCGCTGGCCGCGCTGGGCGTCAGCGAGCTCGATCCGCAATCGGTGCGCGACACGCTGGGCGTGCTGCTCAAGTACCAGGACGACCTGGCCCGGGTCGATGGCCCCACCGTGGCCGAACTGCTCGCCAGCCGGGCGCCGGGAGCCTGAGCCATGCCCCGGCTCCATCCGGACGCTCCGCTGGCCGCCGTGCCACACGCCGGCACGCTGCCCATGCTGGCGCGCAACGTCACGCATTTCGTGCGGCTGCTGCGCGATGCCGGCTTTGCGCTGTCGCCCGCACAAGCTGTGGATGCGCTGCTGGCGCTGCAGTACGTGGACATCGGCAGGCGCGACGAAGTGCGCGCAGCCATGGCAGCCCTGATGGTGAGCGGGCCCGATCAGCGCCTGTTGTTCGACGCCGCCTTCGACCTGTTCTGGCGCGACCCGGACTGGGAAGGCAAGCTGCGCGCCCTGCTGCTGCCGCGCGTGGATGCCGGCGCGCCGCCGCCGCCGCGCAACAACCGGCTGGCCGACGCGCTCGCCGCCCAGCGCCCTCCCAAGTCCGGCCGCCGCGGCGAGGACCATGTCGAGCGCTTTACCGCGCCGCTCACCTTCAGCGCGCAGGAGCGCCTGGCGCAGCGCGACTTTGAAACCCTCGGCGCGGAAGAATGGCGCGCGCTGCAGCACATGATCCGCGCCCGCCACGCGCGCCTGGCCACCGAGCGCACGCGCCGCCTGCGCGCCGCCGCCAGCGGACCGCACGCCGACCTGCGCGCCAGCGCCCGGCTGGCGGTGCGCCAGCAAGGCGAATGGCTGCGCTGGAAATACCGCCGCCGCGCCGAGCGCCGCCCACCGCTGGTGCTGCTGCTCGACATTTCCGGCTCGATGAGCCAGTACTCGCGCGCGGTGCTGTACTTCTGCCATGCGCTGATGCAATCGCGCGAGCGGCTGCATGTGTTCCTGTTCGGCACCCGGCTGACCAACATCACCCGCTGGCTGCGCGAGCGCGACCCGGACGAAGCGGTTGGCGCCATCACGGGCCAGGTGCGCGACTGGGCCGGCGGCACCCGCATCGGCGCCGCGCTGGCCACCTTCAACCGCCAGTGGGCGCGCCGCACGCTGTCCGGACGCGCCACGGTGCTGCTGGTCACCGACGGGCTCGACCATGAAGACATCGACCTGCTAGACGCCGAAATGGCTCGCTTGCGCCGCTTCGCCCATCGCATCGTCTGGCTCAACCCGCTGCTGCGCTATGCCGGCTTCATGCCGCAGGCACGTGGCGTGCAAGCCATCCTGCCGCATGTGGACGCCCTGCGCTCGGCGCACAACCTGGACAGCCTGTTCGCGCTCGAATCCCTGCTGGCCGCGCGCGAAACCCTGGCCATGCCCGTGTTCACTGCGGTGCCGGGGCCCGGAGACATTAAAACCATGAAGGACACCAAGGAGACGCCCCGACCATGGAAATGACACAGACGCGGCAACTGCCGGTAGCACAGCAAACCGCCTGGGAAGCCCTGAACGACACGGCGCTGCTCAAGCAATGCATCCCAGGATGTGAGAGCATCGAGCCTGACGGCGACAACGCCTACCTGGTGGCGCTGACCGCCGCGGTGGGCCCGGTCAAGGCGCGCTTCAAGGGGCGCATGGCCCTGCAGGACATCCAGGCGCCCGACAGCTACACCATCCAGTTCGACGGACAAGGCGGGGTCGCCGGTTTCGGCAAAGGCACCGCGGCCGTCACGCTGGCCCCCGAAGGCGACGCGACGGTGCTGACCTACACGGTCAACGCCCAGGTTGGCGGCAAGATCGCGCAGATCGGCTCGCGCCTGGTCGACGCCGCCGCGCGCAAGATGGCCGATACCTTCTTCGACCGCTTTACGGCGGCGGTGAGCGGGTCCGGCGAGCAGGGTGACGAGCCAGGCACGGATGACAATGTCGCCAAGGACGGAGCGGCGGCCGGCGAAGGCAGCGCGCCCGATGAACAAAACGGTGAAACGAAGCGGAAACGATCATGGACAGCGTGGATCTCGAAGTCCTGAAAAGCAGTGTGAAGTGGCAGGCCGAAGGCCATCGCACGCTATTGGTGACGGTAGTCAGAACCTGGGGCTCGTCGCCCCGGCCGGAAGGCGCCATGCTGGCGGTGCGCGACGACGGCCTGGTGGTCGGCTCGGTCTCGGGCGGCTGCATCGAAGACGACATCATCGACCGGGTACGGCGCGAAGGCATTGCCGGCGCGCACCCCGAAGCCGTCAAGTACGGCATCAGCGCCGAGGAAGCGCACCGCTTCGGCCTGCCCTGCGGCGGCACCATCGAACTGGTGACCGAGCCGCTCGGCGCCGACAGCCACCTGGACGAACTGCTGGCCGCCGTGGAGGGCGGCAAGCTGGTCGCCCGCACGCTCGACATGGCTAGCGGCCGCGCCACCCTGGGCCCGGCCGAGGCCACCGACGGCCTTGCCTTCGACGGCGCCACCCTGCTCACCATTCACGGGCCGCGCTACCGCATGCTGGTGATTGGCGCGGGACAGCTGTCGAAATACCTGAGCCAGATCGCGGTTGGCCTGGGTTTCCAGGTCACCGTGTGCGACCCGCGCGAGGAATACACCGAGACGTGGGACATCCCCGGCGTCACCATGGTGCGCACCATGCCGGACGACACCGTGACCGACATGAAGCTCGACGAGCGCTGCGCGGTGATCGCCGTCACGCACGACCCCAAGCTCGACGACCTGGCCCTGATGGAAGCCCTGCGCACGCGCGCCTTCTACGTCGGCGCCCTCGGCTCGCGCCGCAACAACCAGGCGCGCCGCGAGCGGCTCAAGGAGTTCGACCTCAACGAGCTGCAGCTCGCGCGGCTGCACGGCCCGGTCGGCATCTACATCGGCAGCCGCACGCCCCCCGAGATCGCCATCTCGATCCTGGCCGAAGTCGTCGCCGCCAAGAACCACGTCTCGCTGCCCGACATCCTCCAGGTGGAAGGCGCCAAGGCCGCGCGCGAACTGGCCGCCAACGAAGGCAGCACCTGCAGCCCCGCCCCGTGACCAGCCCGCTGACGGGCCCCATCAACGGTGCCATCCACACTGCCGAGCCCCCCACCGGCATCCTGCTGGCAGCCGGCTACGGCCGCCGCTTCGACCCCGCCGGCCAGCGCAACAAACTCCTGGCCATGCTGCCCGACGGCCACACCGTAGCCGCCCGCAGCGCCCGCACGCTAGTCTGCGTGCTGCCCGGCACGCTAGCCGTGATCCGCCCGGGCAATGCCGCGCTAGCGGCAGAATTGCAAGCTGCCGGCTGCCGGGTACTGGAGACTGCGGCAGCCGAGGCCGGCATGGGCGCCGCGCTGGCTGCGGCGGTAGCCGCCACGCCCGACGCCAGCGGCTGGGTAGTGGCGCTGGCCGACATGCCGTGGCTGCCGGCCGAGCTGGTGCGCGCGGTGGCGTTGACAATCACCACGCGTGACGCGATTGCCGCACCGTGGCGCGACGGACGGCGTGGGCATCCGGTCGGATTCGGGTCTGCGTGGCGAGATGCCCTGCTCAAGCTTGATGGGGATGAAGGCGCGCGGACGTTATTGAAGACACAGCCGGTGATGAGGATTCTTACTGAGGATGAGGGGGCGTTTCGGGATGTGGATGTTGAGGGGGATTTAGG
>NZ_JBXASU010000123.1:0-17906 GCF_058809705.1 Cupriavidus sp. MPR-AND1C
CGCCAAACGGCAAACGCCAAACGGCAAACGGCAAACGGCAAACGGCCGGCAACGATGTTGCCGGCCGTTTTGTTTTCAGGCGCCGCCTCTTACACCGACGGATTCTTCGCCAGCGGCGGATTGCGCGCGAAGTAGTTCTTGATGCCACGCAGGATGGCGTTGGCCAGTTGCTCCTGGTGGCTCTCGTCGTTGAGCTTGCGCTCTTCCTCGGGATTGCTGATGAAAGCGGTCTCGACCAGGATCGACGGGATATCCGGCGCCTTCAGCACGGCAAAGCCCGCCTGCTCCACGCTGCCCTTGTGCAGCCGGTTGACGCCGCCGATCTCAGCCAGCACAGCCTTGCCCACCTGCAAGCTGTCGTTGATCTGCGCGGTCGTGGACAAGTCCAGCAGCACCCGCGCCACCTGCGCATCCTTGTTGCCCATGTTGGCGCCACCGATCAGGTCGGAGGCGTTCTCCTTGTTGGCCATCCAGCGCGCGGCGGTGCTGGACGCGCCGCGCTCGGACAAGGCGAACACCGAGGCGCCCTTGGCTTCCGGCGAGAGGAAGGCATCGGCGTGGATGGACACGAACAGGTCGGCCTGCACCCGGCGCGCCTTCTGCACGCGTACGTTGAGCGGCACGAAGAAGTCCGCGTCGCGCGTCATCATGGCGCGCATATTGGGCTGGGAGTCGATCTTGGCGCGCAGCCGCTGCGCGATCTGCAGCACCACGTCTTTCTCGCGCGAGCCGGACGCGCCGGTGGCGCCCGGATCCTCACCGCCATGGCCGGGATCGATCGCGACGGTCAGCAGGCGGCGCATCTTGAAGGAGCGGTCCGCCGGCGGGTTGTTGGCAGGCAGGGCCGCAGGCGGGCTGTTCTGCGCCAGCGGCGGTGCCGATGGCAGCGCTGGTGAGGAAGGCGCCGGCGGCCTGGGCTTGACGGCTGCCATCGGCGGCAGGGCCGGCACCGGGTTGGCGCCCTTGCCCTCGAACTTGCGCACCAGTGCGCCGATGGCATCTTCCTCGCCGGAGGCAGGCGCGCCGGACACGCCGTCCGCGCCGGCCGGGGGCTGCGTAGCGGCAAACCTGCGCTGCTTGTCCTCGGTGTCGCGCACCAGCGTCCACAACGGATCCGGCGGGTTGACGGGATACAGGTCAAACACCAGGCGGTTGCGGTAACTGCCAATCGGCGCCAGCGTAAACACCTGCGGCGAGACGTTTTCCTTCAGGTCGAACACCAGCCGCACCACGCGCGGCCGGTTCTGGCCCACGCGCACGGTCTGGATGTAGGGATCGTTGGAGGTGATCTTGGCCACCAGCTCGCGCAGGGTGGGCGAGAGATCGAGGCCATCGATGTCCACCACCAGCCGGTCGGGGCCGTGGATCATCTGGTGGACGGCGGCTAGCGGCTCATCGGATTCGATGGTCACGCGGGTGTATTCCTCGGCGGGCCAGACCCGCACCGCCACGATGCCGGCGCCAAAGGCGATCTGTGGCCCGGCCAGCGTGAGCACCACGCTGCCGGCGCCGGCCTTGAGGCACTGCGCCAGCCATTTGCGGCGGGCCAGCTGGATATCGTCGGGTCGGTCGGTGGCGAGTCGCTTGATCAGCATGCGCAAAGCAGGATAAGTCCAGTCTGAGTATAGGCACGAAGCGTGACGATACGGCGTTCGGCCGCGTCGTCGGCGTCGCTGATGTCCGATTGGAGCAACAAGTGCAGGTCCGGTTCCCCAAGCAAGCGCCCGGCTTTCTCCGGCCACTCCACCAGGCTCACGGCCGGTTCGGCAAAACAATCACGAAAACCGGCGTCGACCCATTCCTCCGGATCGGCGAATCGGTACAAGTCGAAGTGGTAGGCGGTCAGCGGCGAGCCATCGGCACGCGTGACCGAATACGGCTCGCAAAGCGTGTAGGTGGGGCTGCGCACCTTGCCCGCGTGGCCTAGCGCGCGCAGGATGGCGCGCGACAGCGTGGTCTTGCCGGCGCCAAGGTCGCCCGAGAGCTGCAGGTGCACGGCCTGGGGCGGCAGGTTGCGCACGGCCTCGGCCAGCGCCGCGCCCAGCCGGGCGGTGGCCGCTTCGTCGGGCAGGTTGAGTGTGCGTTCTTGGAGCAGGGGCATTGCGTACAATTCGGGAATGATCGACCGAGCAGCCCAGGCGCCAACCGCCTCGCCCCCTCCTGCCAGCAGCGCCGCCCACGGGGCGGCGCCTGGCCTTGCGCCGCCCTTGGCGTCGTCCGTTGTGCATGCAGGCACGGACGCCGCCGGGCTGGAGGCGCTGGTGGGCTCGATCCGGGCCTGGGGCACGGAGCTCGGCTTCGATGCGCTCAGCATTGCCGACGTGGATCTGAGCCGGGCTGAAGCAGGATTGTTGGCGTGGCTGGCGCAGGGCTACCACGGCGACATGGATTATATGGCGAACCACGGCTTGCGGCGCGCCCGTCCCGCCGAACTCGTGCCGGGCACGGTGCGCGCCATCGTGGCACGCATGCCGTACCTGAGCGCCGCGGGCCCGCACGACTGGCGCGCCCATGAACTCGCCCGGCTCGACGACCCCGCCACCGCCGTGGTCTCGCTCTACGCGCGGGGCCGCGATTATCACAAGGTGCTGCGCAACCGCCTGCAGCAGCTCGCCAGCCACATCGAAGCCGCCATCGGCCCGTTCGGCTATCGTGTCTTCACAGACTCGGCGCCGGTGATGGAGGTGGCGCTGGCCGCGCAGGGCGGGCTGGGCTGGCGCGGCAAGCACACGCTGCTGCTCGACCGCGATGGCGGCTCGATGTTCTTCCTCGGCGAGATCCTGGTCGATGTGCCCTTCCCCGCCGACGCGCCGGAACCCGGCCACTGCGGCAATTGCCGCCGCTGCATCGATATCTGCCCGACCCAGGCCATCCTGGAGCCCTACCGGATCGACGCGCGCCGCTGCATCTCCTACCTGACCATCGAGCACAAGGGCGCCATCCCCGAGGCACTGCGCGCGCCAATGGGCAACCGCGTGTACGGCTGCGACGACTGCCAGCTGGCTTGCCCGTGGAACAAGTTCGCCCACCGTGCCACGTTGCCGGACTTCGACGTGCGCAATGGCTTGGACGCGCCCGACATGGCCGAGCTGTTCGGCTGGACGCAGGCGCAATTCAACCAGCGGCTGGAAGGCAGCCCGATCCGCCGCATCGGCCATGAACGCTGGCTGCGCAACCTGGCGGTAGGGCTGGGCAACAGCCTGCGCGCGGCCGTCGCCAGCGGCGACACGGCGCTGGCCACGCGCATCCGCGCGGCGCTCGGCGCGCGCCAGGCCGAGGCCAGCCCGCTGGTGCGCGAGCATATCGACTGGGCGCTGGCCCAGGCGCCCGCTAACTGACGAGCGACAGCCAGAACGGCGTGGTGACGATGGCCGCCACGGTCATCACCGAGATCGTCGCCGCCACCATCGGCCCGTTGCCGCCCATGCGCACGGCCAGGATATAGGCGCTCGACGCGGTCGGCAGCGAGGCGAACAGCACCACGATCTGCGACTGCAGCTCGGTCAGCGGCAGCAAGCGCCCCACCGCCCAGGCAAAGCAGGGCATGGCCACCAGCTTGACGCCGCTCCACCACGCCACCGGCCCGACCGCCCCCGTCACCCCGCTCATCTGCAGGCCCGCGCCAACTGTCATCAGCCCCAGCGCGGTGGATGCGGAGCCCAGCCGGGCCAGCGTCATGCCCACCACCTCGGGCGGGTGCAGGCCCGCCAGGTTGGTCAGCAAGCCCCCTGCGGTAGCGAGGATCAGCGGGTTGCGCGCCAGCTCGCGCCACAGGCGGGTCTCGCCGTGACGGGCCAGCGCCCATACCGCGGCCACATTGCACAGCGGCACCGTGCAGCCGACGATCACCGCCATCATGGCCAGGCCCTCGCTGCCGCCCAGGCGCGAGGCCAGCGCCAGCCCGATATAGGAATTGAAGCGGAATGCGGTCTGCAGGCCGGAGGCGAAATCGAGCGGCGCCAGCCGCATCGTCCATTTGACGGCATAGCCGCCCACCATGCCGAAGGCGGTGGTCAACAACGCCAGGCCGAGCATGGCCGACGTGGAGGAAAAATCGAATCTGGCGCTGTTGGTGGACTGCAACAGTAGCGCGGGGAAAAGCACGAAGTACACCAGGCGCTCCACCCCAGCCCAGAACGCGCGGTCGAACGGGGAATAGCGCACCAGCAGCCAGCCGATCAGGATCAGGCTGAAATCCGGCACCAACAGGAGAGCAGAAGACATCGGTTCGTTCTAGTTATTGTGATGGCCGCCGCGCACGCCAAGTGCAGCCTAGGGCAGATACCGATTGGTATTGTTTCAGAAATCGTGGACTATGGCACGTTCCGTCGTACCGTCCAGCCTTTATGTTTTCCCGTCGTACCCCGTTCGCGTGCGAACCGCTCGTCCGCCGCGCAGGCCTGCTGGCGCTCACCCTCTGCGTGGGCGCCGCCCTGGCCATGGCGCCGGAGCCCGCGCGCGCCAACGAAATCGAGGGCATGCGGATCGACGACGCCACACGGGTCGGCGGCAAGGAACTGCAGCTCAACGGCACCGGCCTGCGCTCGATGTTCATCATCAAGGGCTATGTGGCCGCCCTTTACCTGCCGGAGAAGGCGCGCAACGCGACCGTGGTGCTGGGCGCCCACGGTCCCAAGCGCCTGCAGATCCGGCCGTTGCGCGAGGTGCCATCCGATGCCTTTATCAAGGCGCTGAACGAAGGAATCCGCGAAAACCACAGCGAGGTCCAGTTCCAGAGGCTGTCCGAGCGCCTGCTCCAGCTGCGCCAGACCATGGAGCAGATGGGCACCGCTCGCAAGGGCGATGTGATCAATTTTGACTTTTCGCCCGATGGCGGCACCGTGGTCGCCATCAACGGCACGCCGCGCGGCAAGCCGATCCCGGGCGAAGATTTCTACCAGGCCGTGCTGCGCATCTTCCTTGGCGACCATCCGGTCGACCGGGATCTCAAGCGCGGGCTCCTGGGCGGTTAGCCCCCGGGCGGCCTCCAGGCTCGCCCGCCAGAACTCACGCCGCCGGCTTCAAAGCCCCGCCACCGCGGATGCGTCGCCGGCGTTCTTTACCTTGGGCGGATATCCCCGCCCGGTCCTTTGACGGGAGACACGATCTCATGCAAACCAGCAAAATCGCCCTGGCCCTTGGCCTGGCAGCAGCAGCCTGCGCGGCGCAGGCGCAAAGCTTCCCGACCAAGCCGATCCGGCTGATCATCCCGTTTGCGCCCGGCGGCACGACGGACATCGTGGGCCGTGGCGCGGCCGACCAGATGAGCCGCATCCTGGGCCAGCCCGTGGTGGTCGAAAACCGCGCCGGCGGGGGCGGCTCGATCGGCGCCGACGCCATCGCCAAGGCTGCGCCCGACGGCTACACCATCGGCATCTCCACGGTCTCCACCATGGCCGTCAACCCGGCCTGCAATCCCAAGCTGTCGTACGACCCGATCAAGGACTTCAAGCCCGTCACCAACCTGGCCAACGTGGCCAACGTCATCGCGGTCAACCCGAACTTCCCGGCCAAGGACTACAAGGAGTTCCTGGCGGTGCTCAAGGCCAACCCGGGCAAGTATTCGTACGCGACCTCCGGCACCTGCGCCTTCGGCCACATGCTGGGCGAGCAGTTCAAGGTCTCGACCAAGACCTTCATGGTCCATATCCCCTACCGCGGCGCGGGCCCGGCGCTGAACGACGTGCTGGCCGGCCAGGTGCCGATCATGGTCGACAACCTGCCCTCCTCGATGCCCTACATCAAGGCCGGCAAGCTGCGCCCGATCGTGGTGGCATGGAACAAGCGCATCGACTCCCTGCCGAACGTGCCGACCTTCGGCGAACTCGGCCTGAAGGAGCCGAACGACCCGGCCTGGTACGGCCTGGTGGCCCCGGCCGGCACGCCCGACGAAGTCATCAAGAAGCTGAACGAAGCCGCGGTCAAGGCGCTGCAGGACAAGGACTTCCAGCAGCGCCTGCGCACTGCCGGCGCGGAACCTTCGGGCAACACCCCGGCAGAGCATGCGGCGGAGATCAAGAAGGAATTCGAGAAGATGAAGACGCTGGTGAAGGTGCAGAACATCAAGCTGGAGCAGTGATGCTGGTGTCAAACCGGCGCCACTAGCCGAAGCCGTCGAGCGGGCCAAAGCCGTCAAACAGGCCAAAGCCGTGCGCCACGACGACGGCTGTCTCTCCCTCTCCCCTCAGGGGGCGCGGGAGAGACAGCACGGCAACGCGGATCCGGCTTTGTCAGGCCAGGACCGCCGCCTCACCCAGCAGCACGCTCACCTCGGCCACCGTCGGCGAATACGCCCCTGCACGCGTGGCCGCCACCGCCGCGGTAGCGGCAGCCCATCGCGCCTGCCGCGCCAGCGTCGCCTCGGGGTCCAGCAGCAATCCCGCCATCCATCCGCCCATGGCGGCGTCGCCGCAGCCGACGGTATCCACCACATCGACGGCGAAAACCGGCTGCTCGCAAGCACCATCCCCATGCAACAGCGTCATGCCATCCGCGCCGCGCGTCAGCAGCACGCGCGCTTGCGGCGCCAGCGCCCTGAGCGCGGCGAGCGCGGCGTGTTCGTCCAGCGCCGGGTACAGGCCGCGCAGGTCTTCGTCCGATACCTTGATGTAGTCCGCCAGGCCAGCCATATGCGCAAAGACGGCCTGATACTCCGGTGCGCGCATGGGCGTGCGGAAGTTGGGATCGAAGGCAATGCGCTTGCCCGCGGCCCTGGCCTGCGTGGCTTCCGTGCACAGGCGCGCGGCGAGCGGCTGGCGCGCGAGGCTGAGCGAGCCGAAGTGCACGGTGCGCGCCGCCTGGCGCCAGCCCGGCGGCAAGCGCTCGGGGTCGAAGTAGAGATCGGCGCTGTCGTCACCGACGAAGAAGTACTGCGGTGGGTGCTGCGCGCCGACAAACGCCAGCAACGGCGAGCGCTCCACGCGCTGCAGGAAACGCAGGTCCAGGCCAGCCTCGGCACTGGCCTCGGCTAGCTGGTCGCCCAGGGTGTCGGCGCTGATCGCGCCGGCAAAGGCGGTCGGCACGCCCAGCCGCGCGCCCACGCGGGCCACGTTCCAGCACGAGCCGCCGGGCAGGCCGAGCCAGTCCTGCCCGCCCTGGTGGACCATATCGGTCAATGCCTCGCCGAAGACGACGTAGGCTGGCCATGATGTCGTTGTCATTGCATCCTCTTTCTCGTATTTCCATCTGCGTGCGCTGGCGCGCATCAGCCTTGCCAGGCCGATGCAGCGGCCAATGCGCGCCGGATCAGGCCGGCGGTGGAAGCATCATGCGGGCGCGCCGGCCCGCCGTCGAGCTCGCAGGCGATCGGCGCGGCAAGCTGCTTGCCAAGCTCCACGCCCCACTGGTCGAACGAGTTGATATTCCACAGCACGCCTTGCACGAAGGTGCGGTGCTCCGAGAGCGCGATCAATGCGCCCAGGTGATACGGATCGAGCCGCTGCAGCAACAGCGTGTTGCTGGGCCGGTTGCCCTCGAACACCATGTGCGGCACCAGCGCTTCGTCCTGCACGCCGAGCGCCCTGACCTCTTGCGCGGTGCGCCCGCGCAGCAACGCCTCGCCTTGCGCAAAGCAGTTGGCGAGCAGCTTGCCGTGGTGGCCCGGCATCGGGTGCACCGGCTCCAGCGCGGCGATGAAATCCACCGGCATCCAGTGCGAGCCCTGGTGCACCATCTGGAAGTAGGCGTGCTGTCCGTTGGTGCCGGTGGTGCCCCACACCACCGGCGCGGTGCCTTGCGCGGCGGCGGCACCGTCGAGCTGCACGGACTTGCCGTTGCTCTCCATCTCGAGCTGCTGCAAGAAGGCCGGCAGCAGTTCGAGCGGCTCGCAGTACGGCGCCACGCAGCGGCTGCCGGTGCCCAGGAAGCTGCGATACCACACGTCGAGCAGGCCGAGGATCATCGGCATGTTCTGCGGCGCGTCGGCCTCGGCGAAATGCCGGTCCATGGCGCGGGCGCCGTCGAGCAATTGGCGAAAACGCGCAAAACCAACTGCCAGCGCAATCGACAACCCCACCGCGGACCACAGCGAAAAACGCCCGCCCACCCAGTCCCAGAACGGGAACATGTTGGCGGGGTCGATGCCGAACGCGGCCACCGCCTGCCGGTTGGTGGAGACCGCGACGAAGTGGCTGGCCAACTGTGCCTGCGGCACGCCGTGGCGCAGGAACCAGGTGCGCGCAGTGTGGGCGTTGGCCATGGTCTCCAGCGTGGTGAAGGTCTTGGAGCAAACCACCACCAGCGTGCTGGCGGCGTCCAGCCGCGCGAGCACGGCGGCAAGATCGCTGCCATCCACATTGGCGACAAAATGCAGGCGCGGCCCTTCGGTGTCCAGGTGCGCGAGCGCGCGGCAGACCATGCGCGGGCCGAGGTCCGAGCCGCCGATGCCGATATTGATCACGTCGGTGATCCGGCGGCCGTTCCAGCCGCGCCACGTGCCGCCGCGCACCGCGTAGGCAAAACGCTCCATCTGCGCGAGCACCGCGGCCACGTCGCCAGCCACCGCCACGCCCTGCGCGTGAAAGCCGTCCTCCGGCCACGCGCGCAGCGCCATATGCAGCGCGGCGCGGCGCTCGGTGGTGTTGACTGCTTCGCCGCGGTACATGGCATCGCGCCGCGCGCTCACGCCGGCCTCGTCGGCCAGCGCGAAGAGCAGCGCCATGGTGGTGTCGGTGACGCGGTTCTTGGCGTAGTCCAGTGTCAGGCCGGCCGCCTCGGCCACGAAGCCGGCGCCACGCGCTTCGCCCTGCTGGCCGTCGAACCAGTCGCGCAGGTGGGCATGGCGGATGGTTTGCGCATGCGCTTGCAGCCGCTGCCAGGTCGGCAGGGAACGAGACCCGTCGGACATCGGGGACATCGGGGACACCGGGAACATCGTGGACATCGAATCAACTCCTGTACTCGCCGCCGCCGGCAACTGCTGGCGCGGCGCCATGCTTCAGACTGGCTTCACAACGCGTCTCACTGACGTCTCACTGACGTCTCACAGCTCTTCATGCCACACCGCGCCATCGCGCGAGGGCAGCGCGCTCGACGCCGCCGGCCCCCAGGTGCCGGCGGTGTAGAGCTTGGGCGCGAGATTGCTCTGCGCCCAGGCCTGCTGGATCGGCGCGACCCACCGCCAGGCTTGCGCCTGCTCGTCGCGCCGCACGAACAGCCCGAGCCGCCCGCGGATCACGTCCAGCAGCAAACGCTCGTAAGCCCCGGTCTTGCGCTCATTGCGATTGCCCTGGCCGCGCGGCAGCATGCGTTGCAGGTCCAGCGTGGCAGGCTGCAGCGCCTGCGTGTCGCCGGGATGCTTGACCAGGAAATGCAGGCGGATGCTCTCCTCCGGCTGCAGCGTGATCACCAGCCGGTTGCCGGGCTCGTGGTCCAGCGGACGCGGAAACAGCGAGTACGGTACGTCGCGGAACTGGATCACGATCTCGGCCACGCGCGACTGCATGCGCTTGCCGGTGCGCAGGTAGAACGGCACGCCGGCCCAGCGCCAGTTGGCAACCTCCGCCTTGATAGCGACGAAGGTCTCGGTCTGGCTGTCGGGCGCGACGGCCGGCTCGTTCACATAGCCCGGCACGGCGTCGCCAGCCGCCGCGCCACGGCAGTATTGCCCGCGCACCACCTTTTCGGCGACCTCGTTCAACTCGATGGGCTTGAGCGCCTTGAGGATCTTCAGCTTCTCGTCGCGGATCGCGTCCTCCGACAAGCTGGCCGGCGGCTCCATCGCCACCATGCACAGCAGTTGCAGCAGGTGGTTCTGCACCATGTCGCGCAGCGCGCCGATGCCGTCGTAGAATGCGCCGCGCTTTTCCACGCCGATTTCCTCGGCGATGGTGATCTGCACATCGCGCACCCATTCGCGCCGCCACAGCGGCTCGAACAGTACGTTGCCAAAGCGCATCGCCATCAGGTTCTGCACCGACTCCTTGCCCAGGTAATGGTCGATGCGGTAGATCTGGTCTTCGGCAAAATGTTGCGCCACTGCGGAGTTGATGGCATCGGACGAGGCCAGGTCGTGGCCCAGCGGCTTTTCCAGCACGATGCGCACGCCTGCATGGTTGAGCCCGGTGCGGGCCAATTGCTCGCAGATCGGCACGAACAGCTGCGGGCCGGTGGCCAGGTAGAACACCACCACCGGCGCGGCGCGGGCACGAACCAGCTCGGCGAGCGCGTCGAAACCCTCCGGCGCGTTGGCGTCCACCTGCAGGTAGAGGATGCGTTCGACAAAGGCCTGCCAGACTTCGGCTGCGGCGGCGGCGGGCAGCGCGGGACGCACCTTGGACTCCAGCATGGCCAGGTAGGCGTCCTGGCCGAGCGGCTGGCTGCCGAGTGCGAGGATGCGCCCGCGCGGGTGCAGCGAGCCGACGCAGTGCGCGTCAAACAGCGCCGGCAGCAGTTTGCGCGTAGCCAGGTCGCCGGTGCCGCCGAACAGCACAAAGTCGAATTCGGGGACTGCGCCTACAGCATTGTTTGGCATGGTTTCACCAGTCGGTTGGTCGGTTAGTCGGATATGCGGGATTCGGTTGCAGGTTGAGCGCGGACCGCTGCCCGGCTAGCGCGGCGCGGCCCAGCCCTTGTACTCGTTCACATTGGCTCGCGTAACCAGTGTGGGCGGCAGCAACACGGTGCGGTTTGCGGGCGCCTGGCCATGCATCAGCCCCACGCCGATCTCCACCGCGGTGCGGGCGATGGCCCACGGGTCCTGGCTGGCCGAGGCCTGCACCAGCGTGTTGGCCTTGAGCGCGGCCTCGATATCGGGCGCGCCGTCGACAGACGCGATCAGGATGCCACCGCGGTTCAGCTGACGCGCGGCCAGGTCGGCGCCGACAGCCTGCGGGTCGTTGATGGTGAAGACCGCGTCGATCTTGGGGAAGCGGGTCAGGTAAAGCTGCATGACATTGAGGCCGCCCTCGCGCGAGCCCTTGCCATCCTGGTCATCGGAGAGCACGTGGATGCCGGGGTGCTTGCCCAGCACCATCTTGCAGCCCTTCACGCGATCCAGCACGGCAGACACCGGCGGGCCATTCTGGATGATGAGGTTACCGCGCCCGCCCAGCCGCCCGGCGAGGAAGGCGCAGGCCAGCTCGCCGGCCCGCGTGTTGTCGGTCTGCACCGTGGCGTCGGCGCCCGCCGCCGCCACGTCCACCGCCACCACCACGATGCCGGCCTTGCGAGCCTTCCTGACCGCGGGTTCGATGGCGCGCGCGTCGGCCGCGTTGATCAGGATCAGGTCCACCTTCGACACGATAAAGCTATCGATATGCGAGAACTGCTTGTTGAGGTCATAGTCGGCGGACAGCACCGTGACCTTGGCATCCGGGTTGATCTTCTTGGCGGCGGCTTCGGCGCCGTGCGCCAGCGCGACGAAGTAGGGGTTGCCGAGCGAGCCGAGCGTGACGCCGACTTTCTTCAGCGGCCGTTGCGCGGCTGCGCTCGCCGGTGCGGCGTCCGGCGCGCTCTGCGCGGCTGCGCCAGTGCATAGCAGGCTCAATGCCGCCGTTGCCAGTGCCGCCAGGTATTGCTTGAACATATCATGTCTCCGGTTGCCAGTGGTCAGGTCACGCACGCCTCACGTGCGCGCCGAACCCTTGCGGCGATAGCTGTCGAGCGCCACCGCGCCAATGATCACCAGGCCCTTGATGATGTATTGCCAGATATCCGACACGCCCAGCAGCACCAGCCCGTTGGACAGCACCGCGATGATCAGCGCCCCGACCAGCGTGCCGACGATGGAGCCGGTGCCGCCCACGAAGCTGGTGCCGCCGAGGATGACCGCGGCGATGGCATCGAGCTCGTACGACTGGCCAAGCTGCAGTCCGTTGGCCGCGTACAGGCGCGCGGAGGACATCACGCCGCCCAGCCCCGCCAGCAGCCCGGACACCGCGTACACGAACAGCAGCACAACCCACACCTTGATGCCGGACAGGCGCGCCGCCTCGGCATTGCCGCCCACCGCGTAGATCTGCAAGCCCAGCACGGTACGGCGCAGCACGAACCACGACACCGCCACCACGGCAAAGGCGATGATCACCAGCCAGGGCACGCCCAATACTTCGCCGTTGCCGATAAAGGCAAAGCCGATATCCGGGTTGTAGATCGTGCTGTCGTTGCCGACCAGCCGCGCCAGCCCGCGCACCGCCGTGAGCGTGCCCAGTGTGACGATGAACGGCGGCAGTTTCATGAAAGCGACCAATGCGCCGTTGACGATGCCGAACAGCAGGCCGCACAAGAGCGCGGCGGGCACGCTCAGCATGCCGAGCTGCGGCATCAGCGACACCAGCATCGCCACCACCGCCGAGATCGACAAGATGGAGCCCACCGACAAATCGATGCCGCCGGTCAGGATCACGAAGGTCATGCCCGCGGCCAGCACCATGTTGATGGAGGCTTGCTGCGCGATGATCGACAGGTTCTGCCAGCCGGCGAAGTTCTCGGTCAGCACCGAGAAGCCGATGCATAGCAGCACCAGCACGGGCAGCATGCCAAGCGCGCGCAGGCGTTCCTGCGTGGTGAGGCGGCCGAGGGTGCCCGCGGGCAGCGCAGCGCCCGTGGAAGCGGCGGGACGTGTAATGGATTCATGCATGGTTGTCTCCTGCACCGGCGGCTGCGTGGCGCTGCAGGCCGGTGTCGATCATCGTTGTCTCGTGCGGGTGGTGCAGAGGCTGCACCGGGTCTCAATGCAGCGTGATGCCAGTTGCGTTGCCGGCGCCAGGCAACGGCACGTCCACCCAGGCGGGCGCCGCCGCCGCCGCGCCGGTGGCCAGCGCAATGATGCGTTCCTGAGTTTCGGCCGCGCTGCCGGCGGGGCGCACCTCGCCGGCCAGCGTGCCCTCGCGCATGACCAGCACGCGGTCGCACAGGCCCACCACTTCGGGCAGCTCGCTGGAGATCATCAGGATCGCCACGCCGCTCTGGGCCAGCGCGTTGATCAGCCGGTAGATCTCCGATTTGGCGCCGATGTCCACGCCACGCGTGGGCTCATCCAGGATCAGCACGCGCGGCTGGATTTCCAGCAGCCGCGACAGCATCACCTTCTGCTGGTTGCCGCCGGACAGCGCGCCCACGTTGACCTGCGCATGCGCCACGCGGATGCCCAGCGTGTCGATGGCCTCGGTCGTGCGGCGGCGCGCGGCGGTCCGGTTCAGGCGGCCCAGGCCTAGTGCGTCGCGCGCGGCCACGATCAGGTTGATGTTCTCATGCACGCTCTGGTCCAGGAACAGGCCCTGCAGCTTGCGGTCCTCGGTCAGGTAGGCGATGCCGGCATCGATGGCCTGGCGCGGGCCGCCGGCCGGCAGCGTGACCAGACCGCCCGAGCCGGCCGGGTTGGCAATGCGGACCTCGCCGCGCGTGCGCGCGTCGGCGCCAAACACCAGCCGCGCCAGCTCCGTGCGGCCCGCGCCGACCAGGCCCGCCAGCCCCAGCACCTCGCCGGCGCGCAGGTCGAAGCTGCAGCCCTTGACGCGCCGGCCATCGGCCACGTCGCGCACGGACAGCATCACCTCACGCTCGACCGCCTGGCCGTGCGTCTTGGTGTAGAAGCCTGACAGGTCGCGCCCCACCATCATCTTGACCAGCGCCGCCTGCGACAGGTGCGCGCGGTCCAGCGTGCCAACGAAGCAGCCGTCGCGCAACACGGTCACGCGATCGGCCAGCTCGTCGATCTCGGCCATGCGATGGCTGATATAGAGAATCGCCATGCCTTCGCCACGCAACTGGCGAATCAGCGCGAACAGGCGATCCGTCTCATGCGTGGACAGCGGCGTGGTGGGCTCGTCCATCACCAGGATGCGCGCCTCGAAGTGCACGGCCCGCGCGATTTCCACCAGCTGGCGCTGCGCGATCGACAGGCTCGCCACGTTCGCCGCGGGCGAGAAATCCGCGCCGAGCCTGGCCAGCGTGGGCGCGCAGGCGCGCACCATGTCGCCGCGCGCCACCAGCCCGCGCCGCTGCAGGGCGCGGCCCAGGTAGATGTTCTCGGCCACGCTCAGGTTGGGCGCCAGGCTGAGCTCCTGGTAGATCACCGCGACGCCAAGGTCGCGCGCCGATTGCGGCCCATCGATCTGCACCCGTTGCCCGTCGATATGGCATTCGCCGCCGGGGTCCGCGGTATAGGCGCCGGACAGGATCTTCATCAGCGTCGACTTGCCGGCGCCGTTCTCGCCCATCAGGGCGTGGACCTCGCCGGCGTAGGCCGTGAGCTCGACCTTGCGCAGCGCGCGCACGCCGGGGAAGGTCTTGCAGATATTGCGCAGCGCCAGCAGCGGCGCCTTGGTGGACGTATCGGACATATCGGACATATCGGACGCATCCGAAGTATCGGACAAGGCAGCCGAAATAGTCGAAGCGGACAGATCAGACGATGGCATGGTTGGCCTCCGGAATCATGGCGGATGCGCCTTTGAGCATGTCGGCTCGCGGCGAGAAATTCATGAACATCGGCAGCGACGCGGCACCGACTGCGCCGGCGTTGGCGCCAAAGCAGCCACGCACCACGCGTGGCGCTCGCCGGGCCTCGGGCGCG
Organism: Cupriavidus sp. MPR-AND1C; assembly: GCF_058809705.1. Taxonomy (NCBI): domain Bacteria; kingdom Pseudomonadati; phylum Pseudomonadota; class Betaproteobacteria; order Burkholderiales; family Burkholderiaceae; genus Cupriavidus; species Cupriavidus sp. MPR-AND1C. The sequence continues at coordinate 14,516 of NZ_JBXASU010000123.1, forward strand.
CCGTCATCCAGCTCGCCTTGCAGGCGCTCGATCAGCGCCTGCACCAGGCCACCGTCGATATCAGCGTCAAGGATGATCAGCGGCACGTCGAGCACCGCCAGCGCGGATTGCATGGCGGGCGCCAGCGCATCGATGCAGTCGTCCAGCCACTGCGCCACCGCCGGGTGCCGGGCGCGCACCTGCGCTTCCAGATCGGCGTGGCCGTCGATGGCCACGCCGTGGTAGCGCAGGTGGCGCGTCAGCGCGTTGAGCGAGGCGCGCGCCAGCAGGATGTCGCGCCGCTTGCCGGTGCGCGGCGCGGAGGCCAGGGTGCTGGGCTGCACCGGCATCATGCCGATGTCGCCGGCATTGCCCGACACGCCGCGCACGCAGTCGCCATTGAGCGCGACGCCGCCGCCGATGGCCGGGCCAACGAAGACATAGAGGAAGCTCTGCGCGTGATGGCTACCGTAGAACAGCTCGGCCACGGCAGCAGCGGTGCCGTCGTTCTCGCCAAACACCGGCAGGCCGGTGGCATCCGACAGCGCTGCGGCAAAGTCCACGGCATCCCAGGCGCGGAAGGTGGCCTGCGATGCCTCGTCCTGCAGGTCCAGCTCGCGCAGCCAGGCGCCCAGGTTGTAAGGCTGGGCCACGCCGATGCCAAGCAGGCGCTTGCGCTCGGCCGGCGTGAGCAGCGCACGCAGTTCGGCCACGTCGTCGCGCACCAGCGCCAGCGCTTGCTCCGGGTGAGGCAGGACCATCTGGTGGGCGCGGCTGGCGAGAATCTCGCCGCCAAAGTCCACCATCACGCACTCGATGCTGCCGCGGTCCAGCCGGACCCCGATGCCGAACGCGCCCTTGGGTTGCAGGCGGATCAGGCTGGCCGGCTGGCCGCGCTGTCCGTCCTGGCGGCGGCCGGCCACATGGATCAGGCCATCCTCGGTGAGCGTCTGCACGATGCTGCCCACCGCCGTGTTGGTGAGCTGCGCGATGCGGGCGAGATCCGCCTTGGACGCTTCCCCGGCATGCCGCAGCGCCAGCAGCAGAGCGCGCTCGTTGTACAGCCGCAAACTGGCGGAATTCACGCCGCGGCCGGCCTTGGCACTGTTCATGTGGTCTCCGAATGCTGTTATGAGTGCCGCTTGAAGCATGTTGCGCACCGGGTGGCGGCGGTGCGTCTAGCTGCGGCATTAATTAATTCAGTTTGAATTAAATAATAAGCCAGACCAGAACTCAAGGAAGGGGAAACCCCAATCAAGCGGTTGCATGGCCCTTGGCGATGCGCCCCACGGGCCGCCGCGCATCCCGGCGCCGACGCCATGCTCTAAAATCCAGGCTCGCGCTTCCCACCCCTGCCATGGACTCCATCTTCGACGCCATCCTCCCAGCCCCTTTCGGCAAGATCGGCGTGCGCACCGACGGCGAATTCGTCCGCGAAATCGTCTACCTGCCCGCGAGCATGCGGCTCGTCGCGCCGGCCAACGCGGTCACGCAACGCCTGGCGCGGCAACTGGAGGCCTACTACGCCGATCCGGATGCACGCTTCGACATCCCGCTGGCGCCGGTCGGCAGCGCCTTCCAGCGCCGGGTCTGGCAAGCGATCTCGAACGTGCCGCGTGGCAAGGTCACCACCTATGGCGCGGTGGCGCGGCAGATCGCCAGCGCGCCGCGCGCGGTCGGGCAGGCGTGCGGCGCGAATTTCTTCCCGCTGGTGATTCCCTGCCATCGCGTGGTCGGCGCCAGCGGCATCGGCGGCTTTGCCAACCATGACGGCGACGGCTTCTTCCTTGACATCAAACGCTGGCTGCTGCGCCATGAAGGGGTGATGCTGGCATGAACGACATTGCGCAGATTGACGACGGTGACAACGGCGGCGACAGCGGCCATATCGACGACATCGAAGACGACAACGAAGACGCCATCGAAGACGGCAACGAAGACGGCAACGCCGCCATCGACACCATCGACACCGAGGACAGCCCCGCCCTGCTCGGCGACCTGGCCCTGGTCGACCGCTTCTGCGACGCGCTGTGGCTCGAAGACGGCCTTGCGCAGAACACTATCGACGCCTACCGGCGCGACCTGGCCCTGCTGTCGCGCTGGCTGCATGCCTCGGGCACCTGCGCGCTGCTGGCGGTGGACGACACCGCCCTCAACGGCTACTTCGCCTCACGCCACCTGGCAACCCGCGCCTCGTCCGCCAACCGGCGGCTGACAGTGTTCAAGCGCTTTTTCCAGTGGGCGCTGCGCGAGCACATGATCACGGCCGATCCCTGCCTGCTGCTGCGCCCGGCCAAGCAGCCGCCGCGCTTTCCCAAGACCCTGACCGAAGCCCAGGTCGAGGCGCTGCTGGAAACACCCGACACCGCCACGCCGCTTGGCCTGCGCGACCGCACCATGCTGGAGCTGATGTACGCCAGCGGCCTGCGCGTGTCCGAGCTGACGCAGATGAAGACCATCGAGATCAGCCTGAACGAGGGCGTGGCGCGCGTGGTGGGCGGCAAGGGCAACAAGGAGCGCCTGGTGCCGTTTGGCACCGAAGCCGGCGACTGGCTGCGCCGCTACCTGGCCGAAGGCCGGCCAGCGCTGTTGGGCGAGCGTGCCTGCGAAGCGTTGTTCGTCACCCAGCGCGGCGAGGGCATGACACGCCAGGCCTTCTGGCACCTGATCAAGCGCCACGCGCGCGAAGCCGAGATCTACGCGCCGCTGTCACCGCACACCTTGCGGCATGCCTTTGCCACCCACCTGCTCAACCACGGCGCGGACCTGCGCGTGGTGCAGCTGCTGCTGGGGCACGCCGACATCTCCACCACGCAGATCTACACGCACGTGGCGCGCGAGCGCCTGCGCGAGCTGCACCAGCACCACCATCCGCGCGGCTAGGTTGCCCGCGCTGTCATTGCGATCCGCCATCCATCATGAGCAAGACCAAACACGTTTCGGAAACCCCGGCCACCCAGTTCCTCAAGCAGCATGGCGTTGCCTTTGGCGAGCATGCCTATGACTACGTCGAGCACGGCGGCACGGGGGAGTCCGCCCGCCAGCTCGGCGTGGACGAGCACGCGGTGATCAAGACGCTGGTGATGGAAGACGAGCGTGCGCAGCCGCTGATTGTGCTGATGCATGGCGACTGTTCGGTGTCGACCAAGAACCTGGCGCGGCAAACCGGGCACAAGAGCGTGCAGCCCTGCAAGCCCGAGGTGGCGCAGCGGCATAGCGGGTATCTGGTGGGCGGGACCTCGCCGTTCGGGACGCGCAAGCGGATGCCGGTTTTTGTCGAGGCTGGTGTGTTGGCGCTGGAGCGGATCTATATCAATGGGGGCCGCAGGGGGTATCTGGTCAGTATTGATCCGCAGGTATTGAGGACGTTGGTGGGGGCGGAGGTGGTGGAGTGTGCGTTGAGGGATTAGGT
>NZ_JBXASU010000124.1:0-17873 GCF_058809705.1 Cupriavidus sp. MPR-AND1C
CCCCAACGCCCCGCAGCACCTACCGGCATGGCGACCTGCGCCGCGCGTTGCTCGACGCCGGCATCGAACTGGCGCGCGATGGCGGCCCGGATGCCGTCGTGCTGCGCGAGGCCACCCGGCGCGCCGGGGTCGTGCCCAACGCCGCCTACCGGCACTTCGCCAGCCGCCAGGACCTGTTGCAAGCGGTGCGCGCCGCAGCGCTTGCGGCGCTGGCGCAAGCCATCGAGGCGGAGCTTGCCGCGCTGGACGAGAGCGCGCCGCCAGCGGACTTTGCCCGCGCCAGCCTGCGCGCGGTCGGCGCCGGCTACATGCAGTTCGCGCTCGCCGAGCCCGGCCTGTTTCGCACGGCATTCTCGGTGCCGGACGAACTGGAAGGCGTGCCGGTTCCCGGCAAGGCGGGCGACAGCGGCCTTGACCCCTACCAACTGCTCGGCGCGGCGCTGGACCGGATGATGGCGGCCGGCGTGCTGTCCACTGCGCACCGTCCCGGCGCCGAATACCTTGCGTGGTCCGCCGTGCATGGCTTGTCGATGCTGGTCATCGACGGGCCGCTGCGCATGGTGGCGACGTCGCCAGGGCAGGCGCACCAGATCGGGCAGCGGTTGCTGGATATGGTGGAGAAGGGGCTGCAGGCGGCCGATGTGCGGTGACCGGTAACGCGCCGGGCCAGACAGTGTCCTGAATCACAAACTCGTTGGGTAAGTCGTCCGAGAAGACGCACGATCCGTGGTTACGAATGCTCGCCGGGCACCAGCCTTGCCGCGGCGGCTCGCACCGGGACTTTGCCGGCCCAGGGCGCCAGCTGCGCCACGCCCCAGAAGACCTCGAAAGCCAGGAAAGGCAGGATGACCAGGCTCGCGCCATGCGCCAGCGCATAGGCCTGCCAGCAGGCGAACAGCACGCGCGCCGCAGCGTCGAACAAGCCGTGCGACACGCGCGGGCCCAGGATGCGCAGCAGCGACCAGACCACCACGACAGAGCCAAGCAGGTTGGCAAACAGGACATGGGTGGGATCGAACCCTGGCAGCGCGCCGGCACCGACGATGCTGGCGGCCTGGCACAGGGCGGCGTGCAGCCACTGGAACGTCCAGGGTGTGGCGAAGGGGGCGGTGACGACCAGGTCGTACCAGGCGCTGGCGCGGACGAGCTGGAGATAGCGGTGCGATGTCATGGCGAGTTCCCTGCATGAGGAAGTGGAAGTCTGGCCACTCTAAAGCGTGGAGTAGACTCCAAGGTCAACCCCTGGCCAGGGCAGCAGGCAACAGGCCGCCGGGAAACCCATCGATGGAAATGGCAGGGAGCAGGCATGCGTATCGGAGAACTGGCGGCCAAGGCGGGCTTGTCGAAGGACACTGTCCGTTTTTACGAGAAGATCGGCCTCGTCGAAGGCCGTCGCCTGGGCAACGGCTATCGGGATTTCCCACCTGAGGCGATTGCCTGGCTCCAGTATGTGCGCACGGCCCAGGCCCTCGGTTTTTCGCTGGCGCAGGTGGCACGGCACGGCGCCGAACTTCGCAATGCGCCCGACCCGGCGCACGCGCTTTCCGCCTTGCTGCAGGAGAAACTCGAAGTGGTGGATGTCCGGCTGGCGGAATTGACGGCGTTGCGTGCCGAGATTGCCTCGCGCATTGGCGCAGCGTGTCCGTTGCGGACCTGAAAGCGGCGCGAAGGCGGCATATCCGGCGCGGCAGTCCCCTCCCGCCTCCAAGAACCAAGAAGCCCTGACAAAATGCGCATCAAGGTGTTAACTTCAAATATCTTTTGTTAGCCTTTGCGCGGCTTCGCGCGCGCAGAGGGCGTGGCCAAACCAATACTTGACTTGACAACGGAGCGTGGGCGCTCATCCAGCCACCGCTATTGCCGGCTTGTCAGGGATGGAAGGGGGCATCGCATGCGTCCTGAAAACGGGGAGCGGAAGGCTGTGGCCCTTGCGTTGCAGGGCGGCGGCATGCACGGCGCGTTTACATGGGGGGTCCTGGACCGGCTGCTCGAGGACGGGCGGCTCGGCATCGAGGGCGTCAGCGCGACGAGCGCGGGGGCCATGAATGCCGCCGTGCTGGCTTATGGGCTGTTGCAAGGCGGGAGCGACGGCGCGCGCCAGGCGCTGCACGACTTCTGGCTCGCTATCGCCCAATCGGCTGAAAGATACAGTCCATTGCGCTGGGTGCCGTGGATCAAGGGGAACCATACCCTGGGCCTGGACCATTCTCCGCTGTATGCGATGGCCGACATCGTTCTTCGTCTCCTGTCGCCATACCAGTTCAATCCCAACAACATGAATCCGCTGCGGGATGTGTTGGCCAGGCAGGTGGATTTCGAGGCGTTACGCCAGCGCTGCCCCATTCACCTTTACCTGTGCGCGACCAATATCGAGACCGGAAGGATACGCATCTTTTCAGGCGAGGACCTGTGCATCGACGCGGTACTGGCGTCAGCCTGTGTGCCAACACTGTTCCAGGCAGTGGCCATCGATGGCCAGCACTATTGGGACGGCGGCTATGTTGGCAACCCGGCAATTTTTCCGCTGATTTATCACTGCAATACCCACGATGTCGTGATTGTGCACATCAACCCGATCGTGCGCCGCGGTGTGCCGACCACGGCCGCTGACATCCTCAATCGCGTCAGCGAAGTCAGCTTTAACTCATCCCTCATCCGAGAGATGCGCGCCATCGCATTCGTGACTTCGCTGATCCAGCAAGGCAAGATCGACCGGAGTGAAATGAAGGAGATGATGATCCACTCGATCCGCTCCGATGAGACGATGGCCGCGCTGGGCGTGTCGAGCAAGTACAACGCCGACTGGGCCTTCCTTTGTTCGCTGCGTGACAAGGGAAGGACTGAGGCCGGGGCATGGCTGGAGGAACACTACGAACACATTGGCCAGCGTTCGACCATTGATATCAGAGGGGAATTTCTTTGAGGCAAGACGCGGCCCCAGATGGCGCCGGCCGCGCAAGCCGCCACGCCAGGTTCAGGCGTGCGCGAGCTTCATAGCGGGCATGGAACAGATCGGTCTGATAGATGCGAGGCAGATCAAGCAGGGCGCCCAGGAAAGCCCGCTCGGCGCAATCATAGGCAAGCTCATCCAGGTCAGGACGCTCAGCCCGCAAGTGCGCGCCGTTCTGGCGAAAGCGCGCGCGGGCGCAACCCAGCACCGCAAGGTCGATGTCGGCGGTGAATTGGCCGGCCGGATTCTCGGCAGTGCCGCCATGCGCGGTGCACAGGATCATCCCGGCGATGCGTTCGGTTGCGGCAATCCGGCCTTTGGCCCAGTATCGGAGCCACTCGGCACTGCGTTGCTCATTGTCTTGCGCGCCGGGAACATAGATGACGTCATGGCACCAGAGCGCCAGCTCGACGGCGTCAGTATCGGGAATCGCGCTGCGCGCCCAGTCCAGGTCACGCAGGCAGCGGCGAACATGGTGGAGCGTGTGATAGTGCCGTGCCGGCTCGCCATAGCAGCGGGCAAGATCCGCATAGGCCTCGACAGCCTGCGTGCCGCCGGAACGCGCCCACAGCGCCAGGAAGCGGGTTTGCATCCGGGTCATTCGGGAGAAGGCACCGGGGTCGTGCCAATTTGCCGCGTCAGATCATCCAGCAGGGTTTGGGCCTGTTGCCAGTCCGCGGTATCGGCGCCCTCGCTGACGCTGCCATGGATCGCCGCCAGCGCATCGCGCGCCGCGATCAGCTTTCCTTGTTGGCGCCACAGGCCGGCCAGGCTCAGCGCGCCCTGCAGTTCCAGTGACCTGGCACCCTGGTCGCGGGCGACCGCGATCGCTTTCTGGAAGCACGCTTGGGCTTCATCGCTGCCGGTGGGCGGGAAGGGCGCCTGGCTTGACTGCCGGAGTATCAGTTCTCCCTTGAGGCGATACAGCGTCGCTTCGTCAAGCCGCTCTCCCGTCGCCTCCGCCAAGGCTTGCGCCTCGGCCAGCGCGTCCAGCCCGGCCTGGATTTGCCCCGCCTCTCCGTAGGCGTGCGCGAGCAGGGCCAGGAGATTTGGCTGTCCCAGCGCTGCGCCGGTCTCGTGATAGGCGGCAATGCCCCGCTGGATCTGGGCTATCCCCTGCGCATGATTGCCCTGTTCGGCCAGCGCCCAGCCCAGCAGGACGGTTCCCCACGCCAGATAGATCGGGAAGCCCTGCTCGCCCGAGACCGAGATGGCGGCCTCGGCATACTCGCGGGTCAGTTGCACCTCCCTGCGGCACAGGTGCACTTCAGCCGCAAAGACAAGGCAAAGTGCGAGGTTAAAGGCGTCCGGACGTGTCCTGGCCATCGCCAAGGCCTCGTGGCTGCGCGTGCGGGCCTGATCCGGCATGCCGAGGTACCACAGGATCCAGCCTAATGTGCTGGTGGCATGGACGGCCGGATCCCGTCCGTATCCCATGAGAAAGTCATACACCGGCGGGTCCGGGCGTTGCAATGCCAGCACTTGCTCTACATGCTTGCGGGCCATGTCCAGCTTGCCAAGGCGGAAAACCGTGGCGCCGATCGCGCGATGCGCCTCGGCAAGTTGTTTGGGCTTCTGCGTTTCCAGGGCAAGGCCGAGCAGCCGTTCCCCAAGGGGGTATGCGATCTCGTACTGCGCACGCAGTTGATAGAACGCCCACAGTCCGAGCTGAGCCGAGAAGGCGTATGGTGTTTGCTTCTGCTGTTCGCACAAGGCCAGCGCGCGCTTGTAGTTTGCCTCCACATCCGGGGAGGCCTGACCGCGAGAGGCCATCAGGGCCGGGCCGAGGGTGAGGCGCAGCGTGAGTTCCTGGCGTGTGCGCTCGGGGTTGTCCGGCATCCGCTTGAGCAGCTCGATGGCGGTGCTCAGATGCCGGATCGCTTCAGCCTGGGCCGAACGCTGCAGGGCCTGCTGGCCGGCACAGTGGAGGTATGCGACCGCCTTCGGGATATTGCCGCTATGGCTGTAGTGGTGCGCAAGATCGCTGCAGTAGTCTTTCAGCCGGCCATGGAAGAGGGCCTCGATGGCCTGGGCCGTGCTCTCATGCAGCGCGCCGCGCCGCTCGGTAAGCAGCGAATTGCCGGCAACCTCCTGCGTCAGGGCGTGCTTGAAGGCGTACTCGACTTCGGGGAAGGCGGGCCGCTCGTAAATGAAATCCGCCGCCTGCAGGTCAGCCAGTAGCGGGCGCAGCTTGTCTTCGGCCAGGCTGGTGACATGCAGGATGAGACTCAATGGAAACTCCTTGCCGATCACGGCCAGGGTCTGCAGCAGTTCCTTCTGGGCAAGCGGGAGCCGGTCGATACGGGCCGCGAGCACGCCTTGGACGGTGGTGGGGATGTGCAGCAAGGCGGGCGCCTTCTCGATGCGGTAGCAGCCGGGCTGGCCGAGCAAGGCGGTCTCCTCGACCAGGGTCTGGACCACTTCCTCCATGAAAAACGGATTGCCTTCGGTCTTGTCCAGGATGAGTCGCTTCAGAGGCACCAGGCTGCGATCGTCGCCGAGCAGCGCGGTGAGCAGTCCCTGGGCTTCGTCCGGGCCCAATGGCTGCAGGCTCAGCTGGGTGTAGTTGTCCTTGGGGCCCCAGTCATGGGAATACTCCGGGCGGTAATTGACAAGCAGGATGATCCTGGCCCCCGGCACATGGTCGACAAGCAGATTGAGGAAGGCCTCGGTTTCGCTGTCCAGCCATTGCAGATCCTCGAAGATGACCTCGAGCGGCTGGTTCTGGCTCTCGCGCACCAGCAGGCAAGCAATCGCTTCGAAGGTGCGCTGACGTCGGATCGACGCATCCATGGTCGGCAGTGCCGAGCCGGGTTCGATGTTCCCGAGCAGATAGAGCAAGTAGGGCAGGTGACGTTCCAGGGAACGCTCCAGCGTGAGCAGCCTGCCGGTCACCTTCTCGCGGCAGCTTCGGTCGCTGTCCTGCGCGGTGATCTGAAAGTAGTTTTTCAACAGCTCGATCAACGGTAAATAGGCGAAGGCCTTGCCGTGCGAAACCGAGAAGGTTTCCAGCGCCAGGCAGCCTGCCTGCGATCTCGCCTTGAACTCGTGGAACAGCCGGGATTTTCCGACCCCGGCCTCGCCAACCACGGCAACGACCTGCCCTTGGCCCGCCTCGGCCAGCGCCAGCGCGGCGTGCAACCGTTCCAGTTCGGCCTGGCGGCCCACGAACCTGGCCAGGCCGCGGTGCGCCGCGACTTGCAGGCGCGTGCGCATTGCCCCGAGGCCCATCACCTCATAGACCGCCAGCGCGTCCCGGACGCCTTTGACATGTGTGGTGCCCAGGGCCTTGAACTCGAAATACCCCTGCGTGAGCTTATGGGTGGATTCGCTCACGAGAATGGACGCCGGTGTAGCGATACCTTCCATGCGCGAGGCGATGTGGATCGTGTGCCCGACCGGATCGTAGTCCGTGTGCAAGTCATCCTTGCGAATCGAGCGCACCACGACCTCGCCCGTGTGGATGCCGATCCGGATCTGAAGCGGTATGCCTTGCTCCAGGCGGAGCCGGTCACTGTGCCGTCGCATCGCTTCCTGCATGCGCAGGGCTGCGTACAGGGCTCGCAGGGCGTGGTCCTCGTGGGCAATGGGCGCGCCGAACAGCGCCAGGATGCCGTCGCCCAGGAACTTGGCCACGTAGCCTTCGTAGTGGTGCACTGCCTCCATCATCAGCGTCACGACGGGGTCGATGAGGCGGCGCGTTTCCTCCGGGTCCAGGTCCTGGGTCAAGGCCGTCGAGCCCGCCATATCGGCGAACAGAGCCGTGATGGTCTTGCGCTCGCCTGCCGTCCCGCCCCGGGCCTCCATTGCCGCCTGCTCGGCCAGGATGCGCTCGGCCAGGTGGGGTGGCGTGTAGTGGACAGGGGCCGCGACCGACGGCCTGGAAGGCACGGGCGATCCTGACGGGGAATCAAGGAGCGCAACGCCGCAGGCGCGGCAGAACCTGGCAATGGAGGTGGCCTCCTCGCCGCACTGCGGGCAAATGCGCGCAAGCCGCGCCCCGCACGCCTCGCAGAAGTTGGCGCCTGCGAGGTTCGCGTAGCCGCAATTCGTGCAGCGCATATCGCCTCCTGACCGCCTTTGCCCACCCTGAATGATTAGACGCGCGATCGGCTCTTGTAGCAAGCCAGGCGGCGTCCCTAGGTCCCCATCTCCACCCGCTGCGCCAGGAAATCCAGCAGCGCCCGCACCCGCGCCGGCAAGTGGCGGCCCTGGCCCAGGTACACCGCATGCACTGCCTCCAGGTCGCCGGGGTTGAACGCTTCGAGCAGCGGCACCAGCCGCCCGGCGGCGATGTCCTCGCGGACCTGGAACACGGCCATCCTTGCCAGCCCCAGCCCGCCGACCACGATCCGCCGCAGCGCGTCGCCATTGCTGGTCATGGCATTGCCCAGCGGCGCCACCATGGTGGCTTGCCTGCCTTCGAGCATCGGCCAGCCTTCGATCGCACGCGCGTAGCCTAGCTTCAGGCAGTTGTGCCCGGCCAGGTCGGCGGGCACGCGGGGCGTGCCGCAACGCGCCAGGTAGGCGGGTGCGCCCACCACCATCATGCGGGTCTCGCCCAGCTTGCGGGCCACCAGCCGCGAGCTCTTCAGCTCGCCGGCGCGGATCGCCACGTCGGTGCGCTCCTCCATCAGGTCGATGACCTGGTCGGTCAGCACGATATCGAGCTGGATGTCCGGATACAGCGCCAGGAACTCCGGCACCAGCGGCAGCAGGAAGTGGTCGCCAAACGGCACGTTGGCATTGATGCGCACGCGGCCGTGGGGCGCGGCGCTGGCGGCGGCGCCACGCTCGGCATCGTCCAGGTCGGCCAGCACGCGCACGGCGCGTTCGTAGAAGGCACTGCCTTCCGCCGTGAGCTCGATGCGGCGCGTGGAGCGGTTGACCAGCCGCGCGCCAAGCCGGGCCTCCAGCCGCGCCACCAGCTTGCTCACGGCCGACGGCGTCATGCGCAAGGCGCGCGCGGCGGCGGAGAAACCACCCAGCTCCACCACCCGCACGAACACTTCCATCTCGCCGGAGCGGTTGACTTCGAGCCTGGACATCGTGAATTCAATTCATAAATGTTGTTCGTGTAGGCAGTCTACCGCATCAATCTGCCCGTCCCCATACTTCGCTGCGTGCTGCTCCGGCTTCTCGGGTTTCCCGGGCTTCCTGGACTTCCCGGGTTGCATGTAACCCGTATCGCATACCGCTTCATGGACTTCCTATGCCACTCGCTCTCTATGCCTTGACCGCCGGCGCCTTCGGCATCGGCGTCACAGAATTCATCATCATGGGCCTGCTGCTGGAGGTCGGGGCCGACCTCGGCGTCTCGATCGCGGCGGCGGGCTTGCTGATTTCCGGCTATGCGCTCGGCGTGGTGGCCGGCGCACCGGTCATGACCGTGCTGACCGCCCGCTGGCCGCGCAAGACGGCGCTGCTGGGGCTGATGGTGATCTTCACCATCGGCAACGCGGCCTGCGCGCTGGCGCCGAACTACGCGCTGCTGATGGCCGCGCGGGTGCTCACCGCGCTGGCGCATGGCACGTTCTTTGGCGTGGGCTCGGTGGTTGCCACCGGGCTGGTGGCGCCGCACAAGCGCGCCTCGGCCATTGCCGTGATGTTCACCGGGCTGACGGTGGCGAGTGTGCTCGGCGTGCCCTTCGGCACCTGGCTCGGCCAGGCCTACGGCTGGCGCGCGAGCTTCTGGGCGGTGGCCGCCGTTGGCTTGCTGGCGGTGCTGGTGATCGCCCTGGCCGTGCCGGGCGAGCGCGCGGCACCGCCAGCGCCCGACCTGCGCCGCGACTTGCGTGCGCTCATGCGCCGGCCGGTACTGCTGGGGCTGCTGACCACGGTGCTGGGCTATGCCGGCGTGTTTGCGGTGTTCACGTATATCGCGCCGATCCTGACGCAGATCACCGGCTTTGCCGACAGCGCCGTCTCGCCCATCCTGCTGGTCTTCGGCGTGGGCCTGGTGGCCGGCAACCTGCTTGGCGGCAAGCTGGCGGACCGCCATCTGCAGGCCACCGTGCTTGGCAGCATGCTGGCGCTGGCCGTGGCGCTCGGGCTGATGAGTTTTGTCCTGCACAGCAAGGTGCTGTCCGTGATCTTCATCGGCCTGCTGGGCGTGGCCGCCTTCGCAACCGTGGCGCCGCTGCAGATGTGGGTGCTGGAGCGTGCCAGCGGTGCAGGGCAGAGCCTGGCGTCGAGCTTCAATATCGCAGCCTTCAACCTGGGCAATGCCATTGGGGCGTGGCTGGGCGGGGTGGTCATCACGCGCGGGCCGGGGCTTGGCGCCGTGACCTGGGTGGCGGCACTGGTGCCGGTCGCGGCGGTGGCCGTGGCGCTGCTGGCCATCCGGCTTGATCGTGGGATGCCGGCGGATGGTGGCGTCAACCTGGCCTCGCCGCCGTTGCATTGATTCCGGCGCATTGCGTTGCGGTCGCGCGGAGGGTCGCTTATGCTGGCGGCTATCCTGCCACGGGCCGCCGGCCATTCATTCGATGCAAACCGCTCTGATCGTGATTGACGTACAACGTGGCCTGTTCGACGACGCGCCACGGCCGGGCGATGCCGATGCCGTGCTCGGCCGCATCAACGGCCTCGCGGCACGGGCGCGGGCAGCCGGCGTGCCGGTGGTGTTCGTGCAGCACGAGCAGGCTGGCAGCGCGCTGTCGTTCGGCTCGCCTGGCTGGGAGTTGGAGCGCACGCTGGTCGCCGCGCCCGACGACCACCGCGTGCGCAAGACCACGCCCGACTCCTTCCTGCATACCGAGCTCGCCGCGCTGCTGGACCGCCTGCGGGCGAAGCACCTGGTCATCTGCGGCTATGCCACCGAGTTCTGCGTGGACACCACCGTGCGCCGCGCCGCCGGGCTTGGCTACTCGATCACGCTCGCCGCCGACGCGCACACCACGCACGACAAGCCGCACGCCAGCGCCGAACTGATCCGGCGCCACCACAACGCCACGCTGCCGGCCATCACCAGCTTCGGCCGCCCGATCCGGGCGCTGGCGTCGGAAGTCATCGGGTTTGGCGGCGGCGCGGCGGGCGGCTAGGGCAGGAGAAGGCCGCATCGTCAAAGCAAAATCAACCCAGGACAACCTCCCCACCATGATCACCTGCTACCTGCGCTATATCGTCGACCCCAACAAGCTCAAGGAATTCGAGCACTACGGCAAGCTGTGGATTCCGCTGGTCGAGAAATTCGGCGGCCAGCACCATGGTTACTTCCTGCCGTCGGAAGGCGCCAACAACGTGGCGCTGGCCTTGTTCTCCTTCCCCAGCCTTGCGCTGTACGAGGTGTATCGCAACCAGTCCTTCGACGATCCGGAGTGCCAGGCGGCGTTCCGCTATGCGCAGGAAACGCAATGCATCGTCAGCTACGAGCGTAGTTTCTTCCGGCCGGTGTTCGAGTAGGGCGAGTAGGGCGAGTAGGGCGGAGCAAACCAACGCATTGCGTGCGCCGTCGCGCTGTGCGGCTTCACCGCACCGTCACCGGCCCGTCACCGCACCATCGCCTGCCCGATCAACTGCCCCAGCAGCTTCACCCCTTCCTCGATCCGCTCTTCCGCAATGGCCGTATAGCCCATGCGAAAGTGCGGCGACGGCGCATCGGTAGAAAAGAACACATCCCCCGGCTCGATGATGACGCCGTGCGTGAGCGCGATCGCGGCCAGCTTGCGGGCGTCGAGCCCGGGCGGGCCTTCCACCCAGAACGATGACGCGCCGGGCGAGTTGCGCGCGCGCGCCTGCGGCAGGTGGCGCGCCAGCATGTCGCGCAGGATCTCGGCGCGGCGCTGGAAGATGGGCGCCACGCGCCGCAGCAGCGCGTCGTGGTGGCCCAGCGAGATGAACAGCGCCGTGGCGCGCTGGTTGTTGGCGGGCGGATGGCGCAGCATGAAGCGGCGCAGCGCGCGCGCCTGGCGGATCACGGCGGCGGGCGCGACGATGTAGCCGAGGCGGATGCCGGGCACGAAGGATTTGGACAGGCTGCCCACGTAGATCACGCGGCCATCGCGGTCCAGGCTTTTCAGCGCGGGGATGGGCTGGGTCAGCGCCGGGTTCTCGGTGTCGTAGTCGTCCTCGATCAGCACCACGTCGTGGCGGCGGGCTTCGCGCAGCAGCGTCTCGCGGCGTTCCAGCGGCATGGTGACCGTGGTGGGGCACTGGTAGCTGGGCGTGATGAAGGCGTAGTCGCACTGGGCCAGCGCGTCGTCGGGGCACAGGCCGGACTCGTCCACCGCCAGCGGCACCACCTCGCGCGCGCGCATGCCGAAGATGTGGCGCGCATCGTTATAGCCCGGCTCTTCCAGCCCGACCCGCGTGCCTTGCATCAGCAGGTCGGCCAGCAGGTAGAGCGCGTTTTGCGCGCCCATGGTGACCATGATCTCGTCGGGGTTGGCCCACACGCCCCGGCGCGGCAGGATGTGCTTTTGCAACTGCTCGATCAGCAGTGGATCGTCGCGGTCGATCAGGTCCGACGCCCAGCCCCGGATCTCCAGCACGGCCAGCGCCATGCGCGAGCATTCGCGCCAGTCGGCGGTGGGAAACAGCGCGGGGTCGAACTGGCCGTAGATGAAGGGGTAGGGATAGTTTTGCCACTCGCTGGGCTTGACGATCGCACGTTTGCCGGTCATGTCCGGCAGCCGCGCATCCCAGTCCGGGCCGCCTTCGCCAGCGTCCTCGGGGTTGGCCGCGCCCGTGGCCGGGGCCGGCGCTGAGCCGGGCCGGGCGGCGCTGGGCAACTGTTCCACCACGAAGTAGCCACGCCGTGGCCTGGTCTCCAGGAAGCGCTCCTCGACCAGTTGCTGGAAAGCCAGGATCACCGTGTTGCGGGCGATGCCCAGCGTGGCCGCCAGCTCGCGGCTGGACGGCAGGGCGCTGCCTTCCGGCAACTGCCGGGCGAGAATGGCCGACACCAGCTGCTGGCGCAACTGCGCCTGCAGGCTGACGCCGGAATCGGAGGAAAGCTGCAGCAGCCGGTTCCAGAAAGTGTTTGCCTTGCCTACGCTTGCCATGCCGCTCCCGTTGCTGTGGCCGGTGCCGTGGGCGCCGTTGTGGCGGTGCGCCGGGCCGTTGTCGTGTGCGGCAGATTATGGGCGAAGCCGCGCGCCGGGGAAATGCGGGTTGCCCGCAGTCCGGCGCCACGGCTTCTCAGCGGCCGAGGATCCACCCCGCCAGGCTTTGCAGGTCTTCCTTGGTGAGCGCGGCATAGGCTGGCATTGGCACTTGCCCCCACTTGCCCGCGCCGCCCGCGCGGATGTTCTGCGCCACCAGCGCAGCGGCGCCCGGCTGGTTCGCGTACTTTGCCGCGACCTCCTTGAACGCGGGCCCCACCACCTTCTTTTCGACGGCGTGGCAGGCGGTGCAGCCATTGGCCGCGAGCAGGGCCTGGGGATCATGGCTGCCGGCGACCACGGCAGGGGCGGCCGGCGCTGGCGCGCTGCCTTGCGCCGCGCTCGCCGCAGCGTAGGCCGTGCGTTCCGCGCCATAGGTCTTGGTCAGGTAGTCGACCATGGCGGGGATGTCTTCATCCTCGAATGGCGCGCCGAAGGGCTTCTTCATTTTCTTGACCGTCGCCTCCCAGTAGCCGCGCGGCGACGATGGCGGTTGCGTCAGCACGTACTGCGCGGAGTGGCAGGTCATGCAGTTCTGCTGCACCAGGCGATAGCCGGGGAGCTCGCTCGGCGTGTAGCGCGCGGTCTCCGGCGGCAGCGTGATTTCCAGTGCCTGCGCGGCGCTCGTCATGCCGGCAGCGTACAGGGCAAGGGCAACGATCCCGCCGTGGCGGCGCAAGGGCTTGGCGTATTGCATCACGGCCTCCTTCATGCTGCCACCACGCGCGTGGTTTCCACCACGTTGCGCATGTAGCCGGCGGGGTTCCACAGCGCGGTGAGCGGCTGGCTCTGGCCGATGCGGTTGCTGGCGCGCACCTTCAGTTCGTATTCGCCCTTCCTTGGCGGCGTAAACGCCGCCGTCCATTCGCGAAAGGAGTAGCGGCCCAGGTCCTTGCCCAGTTGCGCCGCGCGCCAGGTGCGCCCGCCGTCCGTCGACAGGGCCACCTCGTCAACGCCATGGCCGCCGTCGAAGGCGATGCCACGCAGCACGGTCTGGCGTCCGGCCGGCACCCTGGCGCCATCGGCCACGCTGGTGATGAAAGAGCGCACGTTGAAGCGGTTGATCGGCACGGTGTGCGCGGGGGCCGTGCCGGGCGCCACGCAGGCGCAGGGATTGTCGGGGATGCGATAGGCCGCGTTCATCCAGAACCCGTCGAACGGCTTGTCCAGCACCTGGATATCGGCCAGGTGCTTGACCCAGTAGGTGCCGTAGTAACCCGGCACGATCAGGCGCAGCGGATAGCCGTTGAGCATGGGCAGGTCCGCGCCGTTCATGGCCCAGGCGAGCATGACCTCGCCGTCGAGCGCGTGGTCGATGGCCAGTGCCTTGACGAAGTCCGGGCCGCCTTGCAGCGGCGGGTGGTCGATGCCGTCAAAGCTCACCTGCATGGCGCCGGCTTGCACGCCGGCCTTGTCCAGCAGCGCTTTCAGGGGCACGCCGGTCCAGCGCGCATTGCCCATGGCGCCGTTGCCGAGTTGCCCGCCGTTGGCGCGCGGCGAGAAAAAGCCCCGGCTGTTGCCCGAGCACTGGTTGACCGCCACCAGGTCCACCGGGGTGGCCAGGCGCTTGATCTCGTCAAGAGAGAGTTCCAGCGGGGCGTTGACCTTGCCGCCTACGCGCAGCCGGTAGGTTTGCGGATCGATGCTGGTGGGGATGCCGCTCCAGTGGTAACGCACGAAGAAGGCATCGTTGGGCGTGATCGGGCCCTCGTTGAACACGCCAAACGGGGTTTCCAGCTGTGGCGGCCGGCTGGTCAGCAGGATCAGCGGGCGCTTCTGGGGGAAGGCCACCAGTTCGCGCTCGCCGTTCTCGAACGGCAACTCGATGCGCGCATCGGCGGTGGTGGCCGCCAGCGCTTGCAGCGCCGGGTGGGTCAGCGCGGCGCCGGCGCCCAGCGCGCCGAGCGAGCGCAGCACGCCGCGGCGGCCTGGCTGTGGGGGTACGGATTGATGGC
Organism: Cupriavidus sp. MPR-AND1C; assembly: GCF_058809705.1. Lineage (NCBI taxonomy): Bacteria > Pseudomonadati > Pseudomonadota > Betaproteobacteria > Burkholderiales > Burkholderiaceae > Cupriavidus > Cupriavidus sp. MPR-AND1C. The sequence continues at coordinate 14,010 of NZ_JBXASU010000124.1, forward strand.
CTCGGCCCATGCCTGGCTCCTCGTCTTTGGTGGGGATGGCGGTTCTCAGGGGACCGCGCTCTTATTCGGCTTCAACCTTCAACCTTTGACCTTCGAACTTCAACCTTCGAACTTCAACCTTCCAGGTTCAGATCACTTCATCCTTCATGTGATACCAGCGGTACAGGAACCACTGCCCGAAGCGGCGGAACGGCGCGAACGCCTGCGCTTCCACCATCTCGCGCACATTCGGGAACGGCAGCGCCGAGCGGAAGATCGGCAGTTCCGGCCCCGCGCTCTTGCCCGCGATCAGCGCCGCCATGCGCTTGCCCGCCTGCGCGGAATACATCACGCCGTTACCGCCGTAACCCATCGCGTAGTAGATGGTCTGGGCCGGGTCCGGCTGGAAGATGCGCGGCATCATGTCATGGCTCACATCGACCCAGCCCCACCAAGAATAGTCGATCTGGATGCCTTCGAGCGCAGGGAACTTGCGGTGCAGGTCGGCAATGAGCTTGTCCTTGTACTTATGCTGCGGCGCATCGTTGCCGGTGATGGCGCTGCGGCTGCCGATCTGCAGGCGGCCATCCGGCATCAGGCGGTAGTAGTGCCGCAGGATGCGGGTATCGGTGATGACCTGCGTCGTGCGGAAATTGCACGCCTCGCGCTCCGTGGGCGTCAGCACGCGCGTGACGATGGAGTTCGACAGGATCGGGAACAGCCGGTTCTTGAGCTGCGCGTGCAGGCTCGGCGAGGTATAGCCGCCGGTGGCCACGCCCACCGCGCGGGCGCGCACGATGCCGCCAGGCGTCTTGAGGTAATGCACGCCGCCGCGCGTCTCCCAGCTCAGTACCGGGCTGGAGGGATGCACCTTGGCGCCCAGCGCGCGCGCGCGGCGCAGGTAGCCGAAGGCCAGCTTGCCGGCATGGATGCCGATGCCTTCGGGCTCATGCATGGCGCCAGCGGCTTCCTTGTCGTCGACGTACTCGCGCTTGACGGTGTCGGCGTCCAGGATGCGCGCGTCGTACTTGAACACGTCGCGCAGCACCTTGGCTTCCTTTTCCAGCGCGGGCATGACCTTGGCGCGGTGGGCGATGTAGAGGTGGCCACCGGGCTGCGGTTCGCAGTCGATGTCCTTGATCAGCCCCTTGAAGGTCTCCATCCCGTCGCACACTTCTTCATGCAGCCGCAGCGCGGTGTCCAGGCCGTAGCGCTGGATCCACTGCGAGCGCTTGAGCCGGCCCGAGGCGCATTGCGCCTGGCCGCCGTTGCGCGTGCTGCAACCCCAGCTCACGCGGTTGGCCTCCAGCACGGTCGCCTTGATGCCGTGCTCCTGCGCGAGGAAGATCGCGCAGGTCAGCCCGGTGAAGCCGGAGCCGATGATGGCCACGTCCACGTCGATATCGTGGGTGATCGGGCCATCGTCGGGCGGCGGCTCGCCGGCCGTGCCGATCCAGTAGGTGGGAGCGTACTCGCGGCCCTGGCCGGGCGTGGGTGCGACCAGCGGATCGTAGGCCGGGTCGTACGGCTTCGAAGGCGCGGTGGCGTGGCCTTCGGGCAGGATCAGTCTTGCGGCGGTGGCGTCCATGTTTGTCATCCTCAAATGCCCTCTGGCGGGGCTGGAATCAGTTGGCGGCGCCGGAGCTGGCTGCGGCAACGGGCGGGCGATCCTTGCGGTACGCGTTCTTCACCGCGATCTTGCCGTCGCGGAAGGTGAACACATCCACCATGCGCGCCTCGATGCGCGTGCCGTCCGCCTTGGTGCCGCGGAAGGTGGATTCGCTGACGCCGCGCTCGCCGGCGACGAAATGCTCGCCGTCAAGCCACGCCGCGTCGGGGAACGCCTGCCAGGCCAGCTGGAAGCCCTCGCGCACGGCGGCGCGGCCTTCGAAGCTGCGGCCGAACAGCTCGCTGCCGGCCACGGCGTGGAACACGCAGTCCTCGGCCATGAAGCCCATCAGCGCTTCGATGTCGTGGCGGTTCCACGCGTCGCTGAAGGCTTGCAGGGTGGCTGCGGTTACCTGGGGGTTTGCCATTCGAGTCTCCTTGATGTCCTTGATGTTCTTGATGGTGCCGGTGATCCGGGCGCCGGACCTGTGCGGTGTATGACTGCAGCATAGAGAGGTGAAGCGCAATGCTGTAGGGCCAGATCCGATGAATCGTTTGGGCCAGTGCGCCCCCGGAATGCCGCGCATCAGGTACACGGCCGGGCAGGCGCGGGCGGGCCGGCGCGGAGGATGGCCGCGCCGGCCTGCAAGGCGTTGGGAGGCAGGGAGCGCCGCGATGGCACGCATCGCGGCAAGCCGGTTCAGGCGCTGGGCGTGTCAGTCAGCCCGCCGCACCTCGCCCAGCGGCGCGGCGGCGGCGTGCTTTCGGAGCTGCTGGCGCACGGCGTACGCCACCACCAGGATGCCAAGGCTGGCCACGCCGAGCAGCAGCGGGGTGCGCTGGTCGGGGATAAAGGCCATGGCCACCACGATCCCGACCATGCCAGCGATGGCGACCCAGGTCAGGTAGGGGAAGGCCCACATCCGCACCTTGAGCCGGTGCGGCGCCTCGCGCTCCAGGCGGGCGCGCAGGCGCAGCTGCGAGATGGCGATCAGGATGTAGACAAAGATGGCGACGGTGCCATAGGAGTTGACCAGGAAGGCAAAGACCTTGTCCGGCGATACGTAGGACATCACCACCGCGCCGTAGCCGAACAGCGTGGCGAACAGGATGGCCCTGACCGGCACGCCGTTGCGGCTCAGCCTGGCCAGCGCCTTGGGCGCATCGCCGCGCTTGGTCAGCGCGAACAGCATGCGCGACGAGGCGTACAGCCCGGAGTTCAGCGCCGACAGCACGGCGGTGAGCACGACAGCGTTCATGATCTGCGCCGCTGCCGGGATGCGCATGGCATTGAGCGCGCTGACATACGGCGTGGCGATGCCGGCGGAGTTCCACGGCACCAGGCATACCACCAGCAGCACCGAGCCCACATAGAACACCAGCACGCGGGTGATGACCGAGCTGGTGGCCTTGGCCACCGCCTTCTGCGGCTCGGCGGTTTCCGCCGCGGCGATGGTCACGATCTCGGCGCCGAAGTAGAACCCCGTCGCCGCGACCGCGCCTGTCAACACCGGCATGATCCCGTTAGGCGCAAAGCCGCCATGCACGGTGAGGTGCGCCACGCTGGCGGTAGCGCCCGGCCACATGCCGAGCACGAACAGCCCGGCCAGGAACAGGAACACCACGATGGCCGCCACCTTGATCGAGGCGAACCAGAACTCGAACTCGCCAAAGGATTTCACCGAGATCAGGTTGGTGAGCGTGAGCATCACCAGCAGTACCAGGCTGATGCTCCACGCGGGAACGCCCGGGAGCCAGAACTGCACCAGGCTGGCCCCTGCCACGGCCTCCAGCGCGACCACGATCACCCAGAAATACCAGTACATCCAGCCGGTCAGGAACCCGGCCAGCTCGCCCATGGCCGGGCGGTCGCTCCAGGCTTCGCGGGCGTATTCGTAGAAGGAGCCCACGGTGGGCAGCGCGCACGCCATTTCGCCCAGCATGCGCATGACGAGCACCACCAGCAAGCCGGTGATGAGAAAGGAAATGACAGCCGCCGGGCCGGCAGACTTGATGACGACGCCACTGCCGACGAAAAGGCCCGCGCCAATGACGCCGCCCAGCGCGATCATGGTCATGTGGCGCTGTTTCAGCCCGTGCTTCAGGCCGCTGGATTGCTGCTGCTGCTGATGGTGAATCACTTTGCTTGTCTCCTGCTCTGCCCAGGGGTCGCGCGCCACGGCTTATATAGTAGTTCGTAGGTCGGCGAATGGCTCGCCGCCAGGGGCCGTGGCCGCGCTCGATGACACCCGAGCGGGTTGGGGGGGGGGGGGGGGG
>NZ_JBXASU010000125.1:0-17718 GCF_058809705.1 Cupriavidus sp. MPR-AND1C
GGCAGGGCGGGCGTGACGTTGGCGACAGCGATATGGTGCAGCAAGCACGGCCAAAAGAAAACCGTCTGGCGGATGTGGGCCGCGGCGCAAAAACAGAGGGAGGGCACTGCAGAGGCAACGCAGGTCAACCTGCGGCACAAAAGGAAAAGGCGGTGGTTGAATAACCACCGCCTTTAGAGGGGTCCCCGCCTCGGCCGCTGGATCGGCATCCTGAACCCAAGTGAGGTTCAGAGTGGCTGCGGAAGCCGCATTTCGGGTACATCACCGGTTCAGGGAGTCCGGACTGCAACTATGAACCATGCGACGCGCTCGCCCACACGGCATAATCCCGCACCAACAAATGCTTATCGGTTCAAGGAATATGATCCTGACGAACCAGGCAGGGAAACTGTCAAACGTCTGACTTTCTTGCGCTGCCAAACGCGTACTGCTTTGGCATGGCTGTCAGACGTTTGCCGTTTCTAACTTGGATGGGATGAAAACGGCGGTCAGGCGCGATAACCCGACCTAAGGTGCCGCAACTATGTGGCTTGGTGCGGCTTGGCTCCACTATACACCGCGAGGCTTTCCATACCAAGCCCGTCTTTGCGTGTCGTTACATTTTGCTGACGCGCGCGGCATGTGGGGCACATCGGGCCGAAATCGCGAGCGTATCGCCGCCTGCCTGTGCCGTGCGGTACACCGCCGGCGCAGGGCAGGGCATCAGTTGCGCGGCACGGGCGAATTGGTGCCCACATGCGCGTACTGGCGCAGGGCTTCGTCCGCGCGCTCGTTCAGCTCGCGAATGCGCGCACGCACTGCATCAACGGGAATCGCGCCATCTTCTTGCTGCTTGCGCTTGAGCGAGAGCAGGTCCGAGGCGATGCTGATCGCGGCCATCACGGCAACGCGTTCCACGCCCTTGGCGGATACCCCGCCCTTGAGCCGGGTCATCTGGCCGTCTACCAGTGCCACGGCCTCCAGCAGCGCGGCCTCGTTGTCGGCGGCAATGGCGAACCGGTAGGACTGGCCGGCAATGTTGACTTCGACTTGCTTATTGCTCATGCGTTTTCTCCGGGTGCCTTCTGTTCGGCGCGGCTGGCCGCATCGCCTTCGCCCAGCAGGTCGAGCTGGCGGGCGTCGCTGGCGGTGGGCAGCTTGTCCAGGATCGACTGGATGCGCAACTGCGCTTCCTCGATCTTGATATTGAGCAGCTCGCGGTCGGCGGCCATGGCTTCACGGTCGCCGCGCAGCCGGCTGGCGTCGGCCTGCAGGCGTTCGATCTCCTCGCGCAGCCGCTGGTTCTCCGCCGCCAGGGTATCGGCATGGTGCAGCACACGCCCGATCTTGGCGGCGAGTTGTTCGAGTTCGGTGAGCATAGAGCCTGTCATGTCTAGGGTCTCGGGTTTTGGGATTTTAGCCCAAGCGCTATCGTGCGGACGGCGAACGCAGCCGTGTGTGACCGGGCCTGCGCGCCGAAGTTGCATGCATCGTCGTTTAACGGCATCCGTGGCGACGGCTTTATGCCTGTTTCCAGGCGCTTTCCCTGTGTTTTGCCGCGGCATTGACGCTTGCCTCGAAACTGCCTACACTCGCGCACGTTCCAGGTGCTCGTAATCCTATTCACTACAGGGTTGCAGTTCAACGGGAAACAGGGAGCCAGCCACCGCCGCCAGGGCGGGGCCGAGCCAACCTGTGCTGCCCCCGCAACGGTAAGCGACCGTGATCGCAAGATCGCAAGGCCGACCACTCAGCCACTGAACCGCAAGGTTCGGGAAGGCGGTCGGACTGGTGTCGTCAGCCCGGATACCGGCCTGAACGAGAGTGCGCCGCCCTCCCGCAGCTTCTTGCCGCGCCAGCCAGCGGCGCGCTTCGTCGCCAATTGGTCCGCGGGGGAACGGACCAGGCTGCTCTCTCCCACAATTCGCATCATGCGCTCATCGTCTTACAGGTCGAGCCGTCCGGCATTGCCGGCGCGCCACAAGACCGCCCCCGTTTCTGTCTCCCGACAAGTTTGCGCCACGCCCGTCGCCTTGCTGGCCCTGCTCGCCGTGTGCGCGCCCGGCGCCGCCATGGCTCAGGCCAGCGAGGCTGCCGCCGTGCAGCCGGCTGCTGACGCGCAGCTTGCGCCGGTGGTGGTCAGTGCCAACCGCACTGCCCAGCCGATCACCGAGGCGCTGCCGCACACTACCGTGGTGACCCAGCAGGACATCGTCAACTCGCAGGCGATCGATCTGCGCTCGCTGCTGCGCACGCAGGCCGGCGTGGAGTTTGCCGCCAATGGTGGCCTGGGTTCCAATACCACCCTGTTCATGCGCGGCGCCAACGGCAACCAGACGCTGATCCTGATCGATGGCGTGCGCGTCTCGTCGGCCAGCAGCGGCACGGCCCAGTTGTCGAACATCCTGCCCGACCAGATCGACCATATCGAGATCGTGCGGGGCAACGTCTCCGCGCTGTACGGCTCGGACGCGATCGGCGGCGTGGTGCAGATCTTCACCAAGAGCGGCGCGGGCCAGGCCCCGGCGGCCAACGCGCAGATCGAGTACGGCAGCAACAATACGCGCCAGGGCACGGTGGGCTATGGCGGCCAAGTTGGCGACACCTCATTCAATATCACCGGCTCGGCCATCAAGACCGACGGCTTCTCGGCCATCAACACCAAGCAGCAGCCCAAGGCCAATCCCAACGACAACCCCTACGACAACAAGAGCGTTTCGGGCCAGGTCAAGCATCGCTTCACCAGCGACTGGGACGCCGGCGTCACCGCCTACTATTCGAAGAGCAAGCTCTCCTACGACAGCACGACGGGCAAGCCTACCGATGTCTGGTGGATGAACAGCGAGCTTTACACGGTATCCGCCTTTGTCAACGGCAAGATTACCCGTGACTGGAGCACGCACTTCAAGGTGGCCCAGAGCGAGGATCGCAGCGAGAACACCAAGAATGGCCTGTTCGACAGCCGCTTCAATACACGCAACCGCCAGTACACCTGGCAGAACGAATACGCGCTGGCGCCCACGCACACCTTGCTGTTCGGCACCGAATACCTGCAGCAGGAGTTCGATTCCAGCGCCTATGCCGCGCCCAACCGCAACGTGACCTCGGTGTTTGGCGGCTACGACGGGCGCTTGGGCAAGCATCAGTTGCAGCTCAATGTGCGCAACGACCATTACTCGGACTTCGGCAGCCAGGCCAGCTACTTCGCCGGCTATGGCTATAACCTGACCAATGCGTTCAAGCTGATCGCCAACGCCAGCAACGCCTTCCGCGCGCCGACGTTCAACGAGCTTTACTATCCCGGCTACGGCCAGCCGAGCATCAAGCCCGAGCGCGCCAAGTCGTTCGAGCTGGGCGCGCAATACAACACCGATGCCGCCGGCCTGCTGCGCGTGACCGCGTTCGAGACCCGCTACGACAACCTGATCACCTCGGCGCTGCAGCCCAACGGCCTGTACCTGGCGCAGAATGTCAACAAGGCCAAGGTGCAAGGCATCGAAGCCTCCTGGCGCGCCAAGCTGATGGGCACCGACGTGGGCGCGAGCATCACCTTCCAGAATCCGGTGGATGAGCAGAGCAATACGCAGCTGCTGCGCCGCGCACGCCGCCATGCCGCCTTCGACGTGGGCCGCCAGTTTGGCGCCTTCCGCCTGGGCGGCGAGTGGATCATCTCCTCGACGCGCATGGATAGTGGCTCGCGCACGTTGGGCGGATACGGTATCGTCAACCTCAATGCCCGCTATAACATCGACAAGCAATGGTTCGTGGCCGCCCGTGTGGAAAACCTGTTCGACAAGAACTACCAGCTCGCCTATCCCTTCAACACGCAGGGACGCGCCGGCTTTGTCACGCTGGGCTGGCGTCAGAAATGACAATGAGGATGGCTGCCTGACATGCGCCGCGCGCTAGCCATCTGGCTGATGCTTGCCGCCGCCGGCGTGGCGGTGTTCCTGCTGTCGCTGGCGGTGGGCAGCGTGCCGTTGTCGGGTGCGCAGGTCTGGCACGCGCTGTGCGGCGGCGCCGACGATACCGCTGGGGCCATCGTGCGTGAGCTGCGGCTGCCGCGCGCGGCCGCGGCGTTCGCGTGCGGCGGCCTGCTGGCGCTGACCGGCGCGCTGATGCAGGTGCTGCTGCGCAATCCGCTGGCCGAGCCCTATGTGCTCGGCGTATCGGGCGGCGCGGCCACCGGTGCGCTCACCGCCATGCTGATGATGTGGCCACTGTGGACGGTGCAGGCCGGCGCGGCCGGCGGCGCGCTGTTCTCGATGGTGCTGGTGGCCACGCTGGCGCGGCGCGACCTGCTGCATCCGCAGGTGCAGGGCGGGCATCATGAGGCCGGCTCGCGCCTGCTGCTGACCGGCGTGATCCTGGCCGCCGGCTGGGGCGCGCTGATTACCCTGATCCTGAGCGTGGCGCCCGAGGCCCGGTTGCGCGGCATGCTGTTCTGGCTGACCGGCGACCTGGGCGGCACCGCCAGCTACGGCCTTGCGCTGGGTGCGCTGGCGCTGGCCGTGCTGCTGGCCATGCCGATGGCGCGTTCGCTCAATGCCATGCTGATGGGCGAGACCGTGGCGCAGGCGCTGGGCGTGCGTGTCGGCGCGGTGCGCCTGTCGGTGTTCGTGCTGGCCTCGCTGGCGATCGCGGTGGCCATTACCTCGGCCGGCTCGATCGGCTTTGTCGGGCTGGTGGTGCCGCACCTGGTGCGCCTTGCCTGGGGCAATGACCAACGCCTGATGTTGCCTGCCTCGGCCTTGCTGGGCGGCACGCTGCTGATGGCGGCCGACCTGGTGGCGCGCACGGTGATTGCGCCGGCGCAGTTGCCGGTGGGCGTGATCACAGCGCTGCTGGGCGTGCCGACCTTTCTCTTTCTCCTGTTGCGCAGGCCGCGCTGACTACCATGCCGACCTGGAACGAACCCGTCTGCGCTTGTCCTTCGCTGGTGCTGCAGTCCTTGCAGTTGCGCGCCGGCGCGCGTGCGTTGCTTGATGGCTTGAGCCTGTCCATGCAGGCGGGCGAGCTGTGGTGCGTCGTGGGTCCGAACGGTGTCGGCAAGTCCACGCTGATGTCGGTGCTGGCCGGGCTGCGCAAGCCGGACGGCGGCGTGGTGCTGCTGGATGGCCGCGCGCCGCTGGAGACGCCGCCCGCGGCCCTGGCATTGCGCCGCGCCTACCTGCCTCAGGCGGTGCACGACACCTTCTCGATGTCGGTGCGCGACGCCGTGGCGGTGGGCCGTCACCCGCATCTCTCCGGCTGGGGCTGGGCCGGCCGCGAGGACGACGCGGTGGTTGCGGCAGTGATGCGCGAGATGGATCTCGATGCGCTGGCCGGGCGCGATGTGCTGACCCTGTCCGGCGGCGAGCGCCAGCGCGTTTCGCTGGCCGCCACGCTGGCGCAACAGGCGCCGCTGCTGATGTTGGACGAACCCGCCGCCCACCTCGACCTGCGCCACCAGATCATGGTGCTGGAAACGCTGGCCCGGCTGACACGCGCCGGCCGCCACGCCATCGTGGTGATCCTGCACGACCTTAACCTGGCGCGGCGCTACGCGACCCATGCTTTGCTGCTGGCCGAAGACGGCCTGTGCCTGCATGGCCCCGCAGCTCAGGTCCTGACCCCCGCGCATTGCTCGCACGCGCTGCGCACGCCCATTGTCAGCGTCAGCGACGGCCGCCATACCGCGCTGATTGCCGACGGGGCGCCTTCTCCCGCACCAGACGAAACCCAACATGACTGAACCCAAAGCTATTGAAACTTCCACGTCGGAAGATGCCGCCCGCGACGAGCGGCACAAGGCGCGCATGCTGCGCAAGAAGGATGTCGTGGACGCCAAGATCGCCGCGGCGCAGGACGAGCGCGGCGTGATCGTCATCACCACCGGCAACGGCAAGGGCAAGTCCAGCTCCGGCTTTGGCATGGTGGTGCGCGCGCTTGGCCATGGCATGCAGGCCGGCGTGGTGCAATTCATCAAAGGCGCGATTCCCAGCGGCGAGGAACTGTTCCTGCGGCGCTTTCCGGAGCAGTGCGCCTTCCATGTGATGGGCGAAGGCTACACCTGGGAGACGCAGGATCGCGCACGCGACGTGGCCAAGGCCCAGGCCGCGTGGGAGGTGGCGCGCTCGCTGCTGCGCGACCCGTCGATCGGGCTGGTGCTGCTGGACGAGCTCAATATCGCGCTCAAGCTGCACTACCTGGATGTCGACACCGTCATCGCCGACCTGCGTGCCCGCCCGCCGATGCAGCACGTGGTCATCACCGGCCGTGGCGCGCCGCCCGCGCTGATCGAGGCGGCGGATACCGTGACGGACATGACGCCGGTCAAGCATGCGTTTCAGCAAGGCATCAAGGCCCAACGTGGCGTCGAGATGTAAAACGTCTATTCTTGTTCCAGCGAATCGATTCTTTTCTCAGCCACGCCAAGAAATACCATGCAGTTACCCGCCATCGCCCCGCTCGACGCCTCCCTGCGCCCGACCTTGCAAGCCGCCATCGATGCCAAGACCAAGCCGCTCGGCGCGCTCGGCCGGCTCGAAGACCTGGCCTTGCAGATCGGCCTGATTACCGGCAGTGGCATGCCGGAGCTCAAGCGTCCCGCGGTGATCGTGTTCGCCGGGGACCACGGCGTGGCCGATGCCGGCGTGAGCGCCTATCCGGCCGAGGTCACGGCGCAGATGGTGCTCAACTTCCTGGCCGGGGGCGCCGCCATCAATGTGTTTTCGCGCCTGCACGGGCTGGCACTGGAAGTGGTGGACGCGGGGGTGCGCGCGCCGCTGCCGTCCGCGCCCGGGCTGGTCAACTGCCGCATTGCCGCGGGCACGCGCAATTTTGCCGTTGAGCGCGCCATGAGCGCGGAGCAGGTGCAGGCGGCGCTCACCGCCGGCATGGCGCGCGTGCTGCGCCACGCGCAGCAGGGCAGCAATGTGATTGGCTTTGGCGAGATGGGCATTGCCAACACCTCGTCGGCCGCTTGCCTGGTGAGCCGGCTTACCGATACACCGATCGAGGATTGCATCGGCCGCGGCACCGGCCTGGACGATGCGGGCCTCGCGCGCAAGCGCGCGGTGCTGGCGCAGGCGCTGGCGCTGCACGCTGACGCGGTGGCGCCGCTCGACGCACTGGCCGCCTTCGGCGGCTTCGAGATCGCCATGATGACCGGTGCCTTCCTGGCCGCGGCCGCCAGCCGCATGGTGATCCTGGTCGATGGCTTTATCGCCTCGGCCGCGCTGCTGGTGGCGCAGCGCCTCGCGCCCGAGGTGCTGGAATACTGCGTGTTCTCGCATTGCTCGCACGAGCACGGCCACCGGCGCCTGCTGGATCATTTCGGCGCCGAGCCTCTGCTGGCGCTGGACCTGCGCCTGGGCGAGGGCACCGGCGCCGCGCTGGCCTATCCGCTGGTCGCATCCGCCGCAGCCTTCCTGCGCGAGATGGCTACCTTCGGCGCGGCCGGCGTCAGCACCGCGTCGTCGTAGACCGCGGCACGCTCCCGCTACCTGGTCCAACGCACCTGCCCATGCTCGACGAACTTCGCTACTTCCTGACCGCCGTCGGCTACTTCACGCGGGTGCCGGTGCCGCGCTGGGTCGGCTTTGCGCCGCACTACCTGAACGCGGCGGCGCGCTATTTTCCGCTGGTGGGGTTGCTGGTCGGCATGCTGGGCGCGCTGGCTAGCTGGGGCGCGCTGCAATGGTGGCCGCCGGGCGTGGCCTTGCTGCTGGGCATGGCCGTGACGCTGCTGACCACCGGTGCTTTTCACGAGGACGGCCTGGCCGACTGCGTGGATGCCTTCGGCGGTGGCTACCGGCGCGAGGACGTGCTGCGCATCATGCACGACTCGCGCATCGGGGCATTCGGCGCCATCGCGCTGGTGGTGGCGTTGCTGCTGAAGTGGCAGTTGCTGGTGGCGATTGCCGCGCGCAGCGGCATGGTGGCGTTGCTGCTGGTGCTGGTGGCCGCGCATGCGGCCAGCCGCGCCATGGCGGTGAGCTATCTTGCCACGCTGGACTACGTGCGTGCCGAAGGCAAGGCCAAGCCGGTGGCGCAGCGGCTGTCCGGCATCGGGCTGGGTTTCACGCTGCTTTGCGGTGCCTTGCCGCTGCTGCTGGTGTCGCCGCTGTTTGCCGCTGTGGTGATCGTTGCCTTGGTGGCGCTGCGCTTTTTGCTGGGACGCTACTTTGTTCGCCGCATTGGCGGCTACACCGGCGATTGCCTCGGCATGGCGCAGCAGCTGGCCGAGTTGTTGATCTATCTGGTGGCGGCGGCATGGACCTGGTCCTGATCCGCCACGCGGCGCCTGAGGTTGCGCAAGGGATCTGCTACGGCGCGCTTGACCTGCCGCTGGCGCAGCCCGTTTTGCCCGAGCCTGCTCGCATGCTGCTGGCGCTCGATGGCCTTGCGCCGCAGCGCATTGTTTGCAGCACGATGGCGCGGGCTCGCGCGACGGCTGATTTGCTTGCGCGGGATTTCGGGGTGGTGCCGCAAGCCGATGCGCAGTTGCGCGAACTCGATTTTGGCCGTTGGGAAGGCCTCGCATGGGACGCCGTGCCGCGCGCCGAGCTCGATGCGTGGGCTGCGGATCTGCTGCATGCGCGGCCTCATGGGGGCGAGACCGTCGCGCAGGCGATGGCGCGTGTGGCGGCTTGGGCCGATGCCTTGCCGGTGGATGCGCCGGACCGGCTGTGGGTTGTTGCGCATGCGGGGCCGATGCGTATGCTGGCGGCGCACTGGCTCGGGGTGCCGCTGGCTACTACGCTGGGGTGGGATCTTGGTTATGGGGCGAGTTGCCGGTTTATGTTGGGGGGGGGTGTGGCGAGGTTGCGGTGGTGGAATCGGGTTTGAGGTTTTGGGGGTGGCAATGGCAACTGCAACTGCTTAACTGCCTAACTGCCTAACTGCCTAACTGCAACGGCTTAACGTCAAGGGCAACTTCAACTGCGGTTTCACCACCCCTGCGGGGCGGCGACCTACTTTCTTGTCTTGCCAAGAAAGTAGGCAAAGAAGGCGCGCCGGATGGGGCGACTTCCCCTCGTGATCCAACGAAAAGAGCGGCCGGGACCCAAACTCGCATCGCCTTAAGGCGATACTCAGACATGGGTCCCTCTTTTCCGCTCTTTTCGCCGAATCCCGAGGCGCCCCATACGGCCTTGGCACACCCCCACGGCTCGCTTCGCATCGCCGTGGGTGTTTCCCGCCCCTTCGGGCGGGAAACACGGCTACCACAGTTGGTTGATTTTGCCGTTGGTTGGCTCCACTCTCCCACTTGTGGGAGAGGGCGGGCGTTCGTCAAGTACGGGATGTCAGGCCTGACCCTTGACCTGTCTTGCTCCTATTGCGCTGGCCGTTTGCGCCGCGCGTCGTCCAGGTCCTTGCACACGACCTGCGCGCCTTGGGCGATGCGTGGGCCGGCTCGGTTGACCAGGTCGCCGTCGATGGCGTAGAGGTTGCCACGCGCCACGGCGGTTACCTGTTTCCAGCGTTCCCACATGGCGAAGTCCGGCAGCGGCCGGTCGGAGCGGGTCGCGCCCATGCTGGCAGTCATCATGACTTCCGGATTGCCGGCTACCACGGATTCCACCGAGACCGTCGGCACCAGCAGCGCTTCGTTGGCGAACAGGTTGCGCCCGCCGCATAGCGCGAGCACGTCGCTGATCAGGTGCTGGCCGCTGAGCGTCATCAGGGGTTGTTGCCATACCTGGTAGAACACCGTCACCGGCGCACGCGCCGCATAGGTCTGGCGCAGCTTGTCGATCTGCTGGCGAAAGCTGGTGGCGGCGCTGTTGGCGGTGGGCTCGGCGCCGAGCAGCACGCCCATTCTTTCGATGTTGCTGGGGATGCCTTCGAGCTTGCGCGGCTCGCTGTAGAACAGCGGCAGGCCGAGCGCGCGCAGGCGGTCGGTTTGTTTCTGCGCATTGCCGTGGCGCCACACCACGATCAGGTCGGGCTTGAGCGCGGCGATGCGTTCCAGATCCAGCGCCTTGTTGTCGCCGACGCGCGGGATGTCGCGGGCCTGTGGCGGGTAGTCGCTGTAGCTTACGGTGCCGACGATGCGCGAGCCGCCGCCGGCGGCGTAGAGCATTTCGGTGACGTGCGGCGCGAGCGAGATCACGCGGCGCGCGGGCTGGTCCAGCGTGACGGTCTGGCCGGCGTCATCGACCACGGATACGGCGGCGCCGGCGTGGCTGCAAAGGACGCTGCCCAGCAGCGTGGTGAGGGCCAGCAGGGCACGGGTAGTGATCGAGGTAGGGGTCATCGGGTGTTAGCTGGATTGGATGCTGGTGTCGGAGCACGTTGTTGCAAGGGCTTGAGCCAGTGCCGCGTCGAGCCGTTGCCATGCGGGCTCCTGCGCTGGTGGCAAACCCAGGCGCAGGCTTGGCAACGCGCCAGGGATGCCCGGCGGCGCGTCGAACAGTCGCGTCCACACGCCTTGCCGCGCGAGCGCTTCGTGCAGGCGCGCGGCATCGGCATGCGGTACCCAGCTGAACAAGGGGCGTCCCACGGGCGTCAGGCCGTGCTTGCGCAACAGTGTCGCGAGCCGGATGCCGGCTTGTTGCAAACGGTCGCGCGTGGCGGCCTGCCAGGTGCGATCGGCCAGGGACAGGCGCGCCACCGCGCGTGCGGGGCCGGCCACGGTCCAGTGGCCGAGCTGGTCGGCCAGCGCTGCCAGCAATATAGGCTCGGCCAGCACAAAGCCGCAGCGCACGCCGGCCAGGCCGTAGAACTTGCCCAGCGAGCGCAGCACCACCATGCCGGGGCGATCCGCCAGCGCGGCCAGCGAGCGCTCGGGTGTGCAATCCATGAAAGCTTCGTCGAGCAGCAGCGTGCCGCCACGTGCGGCGAGATCCGCGTGCCATGCCCGCAGCGTGGCTTGCGCGAGCGTGCGCCCGGTTGGGTTGTTCGGGTTCACCACCACGAGGTGATCGAGCTGCGCGGCCAGGTCCGCACGGGCGAAATCCGTCTCCGCGAGCGGCACAACCTCATGCCCCGCGCGGGCGAAGGCGGGAGCGTATTCGCTGTATCCCTGCACCGCCACGCCAACGCGCCCGGGCCTGAGCAGCTGCGGCAGCGTGCGGATGGCGGCCTGCGAGCCGGCCACCGGCAGCGCGCGCGGCGCGCCGTAGGCCTGCGCGGCCAGCTCGGCCAGGCCGTCGTCATCCTGCGGCAGCCGCAGCCACGCGTCGGCGGGCAGGGCTGGCACGGGATAGCCGTCCGGGTTGATGCCGGTGGAAAGATCGAGCCAGTCTTCGACCGGGCGGCCATGGCGGCGCGCGGCGGCGAGCAGGTCGCCGCCGTGGCGGATCGGAGTACTCATGCTAAGCCGTAGTGGAGAAGGGCGGCGCTGGCGCCGCAAGCGGCCAGCCACAGCCATAGCGTGCGCTGAACAAGGCGCAGGCAGGCATGTACATCGGCCGCGCCCGGCGCGTGGCCCATGCCCAGCGGCGGGCGCTCTTCCCATTCGCCGTGATAGCGGGCGGGGCCGCCCAGCGCCACGCCGACGGCACCGGCGCCGGCCGCCATGACCGGGCCCGCATTGGGGCTGGACCATGCCGGTGCCTGCGCGCGCCAGCAGCGCAGCGCCTGGGCAGTGCGCCCGAGCAGCGCGTACGAGAGCGCGGTCAGGCGGGCGGGCGCCAGGTTGAGCACATCGTCAAGCCGCGCAGCCGCCCAGCCGAAATACAGCAGGCGCGGCGTGCGGTAGCCCCACATCGCATCGAGCGTGTTGGCCAGGCGATAGGCGACCACGGCGGGCGCGCCGCCGACCAGGAACCAGAACAAGGCGCCGAAGATGGCGTCGTTGCCATTCTCCAGCGCCGATTCGCAGGCGGCGCGGGCCAGCGCTTCGGTATCCGCGTCGGTGGTGTCGCGCGAGACGATGCGTGCCGTGAGCTGGCGCGCATCGGCGAGATTGCCCTGCGTGAGCGCCGTGGCGATCGGCGCAATATGCTGGGCCAGGCTGCGCGCGCCCAGTGCCGCGTAGAGTGCCAGCGCTTGCAGCAGCCACGCCAGCGCCGTGCTGAACTGCGCGGCGGCATGCACCAGCAGCGCGGCCAGCGCGGCCGGCACCAGCACCATCAGCGCCCAGGCGGCCAGGCCGGTGAGCCGCTGACGCAGCGGCGCGCCGGCCTGGCCGCGGTTCAGGCGGCGCTCAAGTGCTGCGGCAAGGCGGCCGAAGCCAACCAGCGGATGCCAGCGGCGCGGCTCGCCCAGCCATTGGTCCAGCAAGACGCCGGCCGCGGCCGCGGCCACGCAGGCTTGCCAGCTGAATAGGGGAAACGGCCACCATGAGGACAGCGATGGCAGCGATGGCAGCGATGGCAGCCACGACATCACGCCGGGTCGGCGCCTTTCACGCTGACAGGGATACCGGCCACCAGCAGGCGCACGCGGTCCGCGGCGGCGGCCAGCTTCTGGTTCAGGCGGCCCAGCTCGTCGACATAGAAGCGGGTGATGGCGCCCATCGGCACCACGCCGAAGCCGATCTCGTTGGAGACCAGGATCACATGCCCGGGCAGGGTGGGCAGCGCAGACAGCAGCGCGTCGATTTCCTCGGTGAAGGCGGCCGGTGGCGTTACCAGGCCATGCTCGGGGTAACTGCGCGCATCGAGGAACAGCAGGTTGTTGAGCCACAGCGTGACGCAGTCGACCAGTATGCAGCCATCGTGGGTGGCATGGGTATATAGCGCATCCGCCAGATGCAGCGGCGCTTCGACCAGGCCCCACTCGGCCGGGCGCCGCGCGCGGTGCAGCGCGATGCGCACCTCCATCTCTTCGTCGGTGCTGTCCTGGCCGTGGCGTGCGGTAGCGATATAGGTAACGGGGCCGCCGGTGGCAGCGGCATGGTCGGCGGCCATCTGCTCGGCAAAGTGGCTCTTGCCGGAGCGCGCGCCGCCCAGCACCAGCGTGAGCTGGCGCGCGCGGCCCGGGACGGCAGCGGCGTGCGGCGCGGGTGCAGCCTGGGGCGAGCGTTCGCTGGCCGGCGCATGGGTGGATGCGCGCACGGGCTCGGTGGCGGTGGCGGAAGCGTTGGCCGGGGTCATCCGGGTATTGTAGCGGGCGCATCCATGGATCGCACGCCCGCATTGGCCAGCGCACAGGGCAGCGCCGCTGGCCGCCGATGCGATAATCCCACGATGCAAAAAAATTCCTCCGAAGCCGCTGGCGCGGCATTGCCGGGTGGCTTGCGCGGTACCTTGATGGTGCAGGGCACCACTTCCGACGCGGGCAAGAGCACGCTAGTGGCGGGCCTGTGCCGGGTGCTGGCGCGCGCCGGCGTGCGCGTGGTCCCGTTCAAGCCGCAGAACATGGCGCTCAACAGCGCGGTCACCGCGGACGGTGGCGAGATCGGGCGCGCCCAGGCCTTGCAGGCCGCCGCCGCCGGGCTGGCGCCGCACACCGATATGAACCCGGTGCTGCTCAAGCCGAGCAGCGATACGGGCGCTCAGATCATCATCCACGGCCAGGCGCGGATGGACCTGGACGCGCGGGCCTATCACGCCTACAAGCCGGTGGCGATGCAGGCGGTGCTGGCCTCGCACCAGCGTCTGTCCAGCGCCTACGAGGTGGTGATGGTGGAAGGCGCTGGCAGCCCGGCGGAGATCAACCTGCGCGAGCGCGACATCGCCAATATGGGTTTTGCCGAAGCGGTGGATTGCCCGGTGGTGCTGGTGGCCGACATCGACCGCGGCGGCGTGTTCGCCCATCTGGTGGGCACGCTGGACTGCCTGTCGGCGTCGGAGCGCGCGCGCATCAAGGGCTTCATCATCAACCGCTTCCGCGGCGATATCGCGCTGCTGCAGCCCGGGCTGGACTGGCTGGAGGCGCGCACCGGCAAGCCCGTGCTGGGCGTGCTGCCCTACCTGCACGGCTTGCACCTGGATGCCGAGGACGCCATCATCGGTGCGCAGGCGGCCAAGCGGGGCGAACTGCTGCGCGTGATCGTGCCGGTGTTGCCGCGCATTTCCAATCACACGGATTTCGATGCGCTGCGCGCGCATCCGCAGGTGGACCTGCGCTTTATTGGCCCCGGCATGCCGATCCCGCCGGCGGACCTGATCGTGTTGCCGGGCAGCAAGAGCGTGCGTGCCGACCTGGCTTTCCTGCGTGCCAATGGCTGGGAGCCAGCCTTGCTGCGGCACCTGCGCTATGGCGGCAAGGTCATCGGTATTTGCGGCGGCATGCAGATGCTGGGCCGGCGCGTGGATGACCCGGCAGGCAACGAAGGCAAGGCCGGCAGCAGCGAAGGCTTTGGCCTGCTCGATTACGACACCGTGCTGGCGCCGCACAAGCAGTTGCGCGTGGTGAGCGGCAGGCTGGCGCTGGATGGCGCCACCGAGGCCACCGTGCAGGGCTACGAGATCCATATGGGCGTGACCACAGGCCCCGCGCTGGCGCGCCCGGCGCTATGGCTGGAAAGCGAGCGCCCGGACGGTGCGCAATCGGAGGACGGGCAGGTGCTGGCCTCCTACGTGCACGGGCTGTTCGACCAGCCGCAGGCTTGCGGCGCACTGTTGCGCTGGGCCGGGCTGGCGCGGGCGGAGGGCGTCGACCTGGCCGCGCTGCGCGAGGCCTCGCTGGAGCGCCTGGCGGACACGCTCGTCGCGCACCTTGACATGGGTGCCTTGCTGGCGCCGCTGCAGGCGCCGTAGTGGATGTCAGGGCGGCTGTCAAAGCGGCTGTCAAAGCGGCTGTCAAAGCAGCTGTCAAAGCAGGCTCGGCCGCCCGCCGCGCCAACTGCTAAACTCGCACGCGGGCCCGCTCCGCCAGGGCCCGGCAGCGGCCAATGGCAGGGCCATGGCGGAACCCGGAGCGGCGCGCCCGCCGGCAGCGCTGCCATGGAAAGCCATTGCGGAGACAACCATGCCCGTAGTCGTGATCGCCAATCCCAAAGGCGGCGTAGGCAAGACCACGCTGGCCACCAACCTGGCGGGCTACTTCGCCAGCGCCGGCCACGCCGTGATGCTGGGCGACACGGACCGGCAGCAATCCTCGCGAGCCTGGCTGGGTTTGCGCCCGGCCTCGGCACCGGCCATCCGCACTTGGGACATCAGCGCCAACCAGATCGCGCGCCCGCCCAAAGGCACTACCCATGTGGTGCTGGATACTCCGGCCGGCCTGCATGGCTGGCGCTTCAACGATGTGATGAAACTGGCGCACCGCGTGGTGGTGCCGCTGCAACCGTCCCTGTTCGATATCCTCGCCACCCAGGATTTCCTCACCCGGCTCGCCGATGACAAGCGCGTGCGCCACGGCGAAGTGGAGGTCGGCGTGATCGGCATGCGGGTCGACCTGCGCACCCGCGCGGCCGAGCAGCTGCAGCGCTTTGTCGCGGGGCTGGGGCTGCCAGTGCTGGGCTTTCTGCGCGATACCCAGAACTACGTGCAGCTTGCCGCGCACGGCCTGACGCTGTGGGACGTGGCGCCGTCACGCGTGGCGCGGGACTGGGAGCAGTGGCAGCCGATCATCGGCTGGCTGGAGCAGCCGGCGCTGGCCAGGCGCCCAGCCGCCTGAGCAAGGCATCCACCGACGGCCAGCTTACCCGGCGCACGGCCACGATCAGATCGGCGCCGGGAAACTGGTCGTCGAACGCCTCGCTCTCCACGCCGTCAAGGCGCCGGTAGAACTCGCGCGCCTGGCTGTTGCCGTCCAGCACATAGAGAAAGAGGGGCTGCCCGGGCCAGCCAGCGGCGGCACGCTGCGCGCAATGCGCGAAGAGACGCTTGCCAAGCCCTAGCCCGTGCCATCCCGGCATCACATGCAAGTTGTCCAGATACACGCCATATTGCGGCTCGGCCTCGGGTTGCAGGCAGGCAAAGCCGGCCGGCGTGCCGTCCACGCGCACGAGCGTGACTTCCACCGGGCCGTCTGCGCCTTCCACCAGGCGAGCCTGCCAGGCTTGCGCGCGCTGGGCCGGCGCTTCGCGCTCCAGGTAATCCGCCGGCAACAGGCCACTGTAGGCATGGCGCCAGCTCTGCGCGTGCAGATCGGCAATCAGCGCGGCATCGTGCGGGCCGGCAGGCAGCAATTCGATGGAATGGGTCATCTTCAAGGGAGTCGTCCGGGGCCCGCAACGGGCGCGATCAACATTCTGCCGCAATCCCGGCAAGCCTCGCCATGGTCTTGCGCCTGTCACGCGCTGGCAGGTCCTGCCTGTTAGAATCGCGAATCTTTCGCATTCTCATTATGGCGGCTTGATGCGTTCATCTCACGCCTGCTTGGGGTCCGAAAACACAATCTCCACAACCCCCAAATCTGCTCCCGCCTCCCATGGTCACCGGCCGCCTGCGCGTTGTTTTCGTCAAGATTCACCTGTATCTCGGCTTGTGGCTGGGCCTGCTCTTTGTCATGCTGGGCCTGACCGGCACCGTCATCGCCTGGCGCGATGAGCTGGATGCCCTGCTGAACCCGGCGTTGCTGACGGCATCGGCCGAAGTACCCATGCCGGTCGCGCCGGCCACGGTGCAAGCGGTCGCCGAGCGGCTGCAGGCCGACCCGCACTATGGCCGCCCCACCTTACTGATGCTGCCGTGCGCGCCGCATGAGGTGTTTATTGCGTGGTACCCGCTCAAGGGCACGCCCAACGCCGGGCGCTCGCGCCAAGTGATGGTCGATCCCGTCACATTGGCAGTGAAGGGCGAGCGGGTCTGGGGAGAGCCCGGCCTGTCGCGCCCGTTGCTGCTGCCCACCTTGTTCCAGTTGCACCACTACCTGCTCGCTGGCGAGACGGGCCGCACGATCCTGGGCATCACCGGGATGCTGTTGCTGATTCTGGTGATCGGCGGGGTTGTGCTGTGGTGGCCCAAGCTCAAGCCGCGCGCGGTGCTCAATGCGTTTCGCATCAGCCATGGCGGCTCGTGGTCGCGTTTTAATTACTCGCTGCATCGCACAGCTGGCATCTTTGCGGCGCCGGTGCTGGCGACGATGGCGTTTTCCGGCTGGTACCTGGATTTGCCCAAGTGGGTGACGCCGATCGTGGCCAGCGTGATGACGGTGTCGCCGCCCGGCAAGCCGGCATCGGCAGCAGCGCCCGCGGGCACGCCGCTACTAGGCATGGCGCAGGCCGTGAGCACGGCTCAGGCGCTTTATCCTGCGGCGCTGGTGACGCGGGTCAGCTTTCCGCGCAAGGCGGGGGATCCGTTTGAGGTGCGGCTGCGGCAGCCGGGTGAGGTCCGCCAGGGCAGTGGGGCTACGCGGCTCTGGCTGGATGCCCATACAGGCAAGCGGCTCGGGGTTCGCGATCCGATGGATGCGCCGGCTGGGGATACTTTTCTTAACTGGATGTATCCGCTGCATACCGGGGAGGCGTTCGGATTGGCGGGGCGGGCGTTTATTTCGGTGTTCGGGGTGGTGCCGCTGATGTTTGCCGCGACCGGGGTGTTGATCTGGTGGAAGCGTCGGCGGGGGCATCGGCGGCATGTGGTGCGGACGATGGAGAGGGCTGGCGGCGCTAAGGGCGCTAAGGGCGTTAAGGTGGTGCGGGAGGAGGCGGTGGAGGTTTGATTGCTGGTTGGCTGCGGCTGCGGCTGCGGCTGCGGCTGCGGAATCAGCTTCAGATTCAAGGGCTTAACTGCAACTTCAACTTCAACTGCAGTTTCACCACCCCTGCGGGGCGGCGACCTACTTTTTTGTCTTGCCAAGAAAGTAGGCAAAGAAGGCGCGCCGGATGGGGCGACTGCCTCCTCGGGCTTCGACGAAAAGAGCGGCCGGGACCCAAACTCGCATCGCCTTGAGGCGATACTCAGACATGGGTCC
>NZ_JBXASU010000126.1:0-17685 GCF_058809705.1 Cupriavidus sp. MPR-AND1C
CCCCCTCGATCCCCCGATTCCTTCTTCCGTCACATAGGACATTGTCATGTCTAGCTCCGTACTAACCCGCTGGGAGCCCGAAAGCGCGGCCTTCTGGCGCACCCACGGCGAACGCATCGCCTACCGTAACCTGTGGATCTCGATCCTCGCCCTGATGCTCGCCTTTGCAATCTGGATGCTGTGGAGCGTGGTGGCGGTCAACCTGGACCGCGCCGGCTTCCGCTTCAGCAAGAACCAGCTGTTCTGGCTCACCGCGCTGCCGGCACTTTCGGGCGCCACGCTGCGCATCTTCTACGCCTTCCTGGTGCCGATCTTCGGCGGCCGCCGGTTCACGGCCATCTCCACCGCCACGCTGCTGGTGCCGGCGCTGGGCATGGGGTTCGCGCTGCGCGACCCGGCCACGAGCTATCCCACCTTGCTGGTGCTGGCACTGCTGTGCGGATTCGGCGGCGCCAACTTCAGTTCCTCGATGTCCAACATCAGCTTCTTCTTCCCCAAGGCCAAGAAGGGCCTGGCGACGGGGCTCAATGCCGGCATTGGCAACCTGGGCGTATCGGTGGTGCAGTTCCTTACCCCGCTGGTGGTCTCCGTGGGGCTGTTCGGCGCCGTTGGCGGCGAACCCCAGGCCTACCAGGCCGGCGACGTCAGCAGGAGTCTGTGGCTGCAGAACGCCGGCTTTATCTGGGTGCCGTTCATCCTGGCCGCCACCCTCGCCGCGTGGTTCGGCATGAACGACATCGCCGATGCGCGCGCCTCATTCGCCGACCAGGCGGTGATCTTCAAGCGCAAGCACAACTGGCTGATGTGCTGGCTGTACGTGGGCACCTTCGGCTCGTTCATCGGCTTCTCGGCCGGGTTCGCGCTGCTCACCAAGTCGCAGTTCCCCGGCGTCAACCCCACCGCCTACGCCTTCCTCGGGCCGCTGGTGGGCGCGCTGATGCGGCCGGTGGGTGGCTGGGTGTCGGACAAGCTGGGCGGAGCCCGGGTCACGCTGTGGAGCTTCGTGGCGATGATTGCCGCCGTGTTCGGCGTGCTGGCCACGCTGCCGCATGACGGCGCCGGCGGCAGCTTCCAGGGTTTCCTGGCCGCGTTCGTGGTGCTGTTCGCGCTGACCGGCGTCGGCAATGGTTCGACCTTCCGCATGATCCCGGTGATCTTCCTGACCGAGCGCCAGCGCGCCGCGCGCGGCAAGGACGCCGCGGCGCAAAAGCAGGCGCAGCTGGACGCCGGCAAGGAATCGGCCGCGGTGCTGGGTTTTTCCGGTGCCATTGGGGCCTACGGCGGCTTTTTCATTCCCAAGAGCTTCGGCACCTCGCTGGAGCTGACCGGTTCGGCGGACGCGGCGCTGTATTGCTTTGTGGTCTTCTACGTGAGTTGCGTGCTGGTGACCTGGTGGTACTACGCGCGCAAGAACGCGCCCATGCCTTGCTGAACGGTGCCGGCCGGCCTAGTTCCTCCGAACTAGGCGGCCGCGCCCGGACTAGCCCGAGCGCATCGCGCCCTACTCCCCCACCAGCGAATGGGCACGGCCGGGCCTGGCCCATAAGCTTGCAACATCCCTGGACCGATAGCCCAACGGTCAGCAAAAGCACTCGCGGAGAACAACAATGAGCCATTTTCTGGATCGACTGAAATTCATGTCGCGCGTCAAGTCCACCTTCGCGGGTGGACACGGCGCCGTGGTGGACGAGGACCGCCGGTGGGAGAACGGATATCGCAGCCGCTGGCAGCACGACAAGATCGTGCGTTCCACCCACGGCGTGAACTGTACAGGTTCGTGCTCCTGGAAGGTCTACGTCAAGAACGGACTGATCACCTGGGAAACGCAGCAGACCGACTATCCGCGCACCCGGCCCGACCTGCCCAACCACGAGCCGCGCGGCTGCCCTCGCGGCGCCTCGTACAGCTGGTACGTGTATTCGGCGCAACGCGTGAAGTACCCGATGATCCGCGGCCGCCTGATGGAGATGTGGCGCGAGGCCCGCAAGACCATGGACCCCGTGGCCGCCTGGGCCTCGATCAGCCAGGATCCCGTCAAAGCCAATCGCTACAAGAGCGTGCGCGGCCTGGGCGGCTTCGTGCGGGCCGACTGGGACACCGCCACGGAGATGATCGCGGCAGCCAATGCCTTTACCATCAAGCGCTTCGGCCCGGACCGCGTGGTCGGGTTCTCGCCGATCCCGGCCATGTCGATGGTCTCTTACGCCGCCGGGGCGCGCTACCTGAGCCTGCTGGGCGGGGTCTGCCTGTCCTTCTATGACTGGTACTGCGACCTGCCGCCGGCCAGCCCGCAAGTCTGGGGCGAGCAGACAGACGTGCCGGAATCGGCCGACTGGTACAACTCCACCTACCTGATGGTGTGGGGCTCCAACGTGCCGCAGACGCGCACCCCGGACGCGCACTTCTATACCGAAGTCCGCTACAAGGGCACCAAGACCGTGGCCGTGTCGTCCGACTTCGGCGAGATGGTCAAGTTCGGCGATATCTGGCTGACCCCCACCCAAGGCACGGACGCCGCCCTGGCCATGGCCATGGGCCATGTGGTGCTCAAGGAATTCCACCTGAACGCACG
The DNA here is from genome assembly GCF_058809705.1 of Cupriavidus sp. MPR-AND1C. Taxonomy (NCBI): domain Bacteria; kingdom Pseudomonadati; phylum Pseudomonadota; class Betaproteobacteria; order Burkholderiales; family Burkholderiaceae; genus Cupriavidus; species Cupriavidus sp. MPR-AND1C. The sequence goes on from NZ_JBXASU010000126.1 coordinate 2,573, forward strand.
CTCCGCCTATTTCCGCGACTACATCAGGCAGTACACCGACATGCCGATGCTGGTGCTGCTGCGCGACAACGGCGGCACGCTGGTCCCCGATCATTTCCTGCGCGCCTCCCACCTGGCCGGCGCCCGCGGCGAAGCCAACAACCCGGAATGGAAGACCCTGGTCATCGATAGCGCCAGCGGCGACTTTGCGGCCCCCAATGGCAGCATCGGTTTTCGCTGGGGCGAGGCCGCCCACAACGACGGCGAGAAGGTAGGCCGCTGGAACCTGGAAATGAAGGACGGCGGCAGCGGACAAGCGCTTGACCCCCTGCTCTCGCTGATGGCAGCCGAGCACGAGGTGGCGGAGGTCGGCTTCCCGTACTTCGGCGCGGAGCACGATGCCCTGCTCAAGCGCCGCGTGCCGGCCAGGCGCATCACGCTGGCGGACGGCAGCAGCGCGCTGGTGGCCACGGTCTATGACCTGCAGATGGCCAACTACGGCGTGGACCAGGGCCTGGGCGGCGACAACGTGGCCACATCCTTCGACGACGATGTGCCCTACACGCCGGCCTGGCAGGAGAAGCACACCACGGTGCCGCGCCACCTGGTGATACAGGTGGCACGCGAGTTCGCCGACAACGCCGATCGCACCCAGGGCAAGAGCATGGTGATCGTCGGCGCCGGGCTCAACCACTGGTACCACAACGACATGATCTACCGCGGCATCATCAACCTGCTGATGATGTGCGGATGCGTGGGCAAGAGCGGCGGCGGCTGGGCCCACTACGTGGGCCAGGAGAAACTGCGCCCGCAGTTCGGCTGGGCTCCGCTGGCCTTCGGCCTGGACTGGTCGCGCCCGCCGCGCCAGATGAACGGCACCTCGTTCTTCTACAGCCACACCAGCCAGTGGCGCCACGAAAAGCTCGCCGTGGACGAGATCCTTGCCCCGACCGCCGACAAGGCCAAGTACGAGAATCTCTCGCTGCTGGACCTGAACGCCCGCTCGGAGCGCATGGGTTGGCTGCCTTCGGCGCCGCAGTTGAGCAGCAATCCGCTCGATGTGGCCGACGCGGCCGCCGCGGCAGGCAAGGACCCTGTGGCCTATACGGTCGAACAACTGAAGTCCGGCGGATTGCAGTTCGCCTGCGACGACCCCGACAACCCGGAGAACTTCCCGCGCAACATGTTCGTCTGGCGCTCGAATATCCTCGGCAGCTCGGGCAAGGGGCACGAGTACTTTCTCAAGTACCTGCTTGGCACCCAGAACGCCGTGTTCAGCGACGAGGCCAACGCGATCACGCCGAGCGAGGTGAAGGTGCGCCCCGCCGCCGAGGGCAAGCTCGACCTGCTGACCGTGCTCGATTTCCGCATGAGCACCACCTGCCTGTACGGCGATATCGTGCTGCCGACCGCAACCTGGTACGAGAAGGACGATCTCAACACCTCGGACATGCATCCCTTCATCCATCCCTTGTCGGAGGCGGTGCAGCCGCTGTGGGAGAGCCGCACGGACTGGGAAATCTACAAGGCGATCGCCAAGAAGTTCAGCGAGATCGGCGGTGCCCACCTGGGCACCCGCAAGGACCTGGTCTGCAGCCCCTTGCTGCATGACACCCCGGGCGAGCTGGCCCAGCCGTTCGAGCCGAAGGACTGGAAGCGCGGCGAATGCGAGCTGATCCCCGGCAAGACCGCGCCATCGATGACCGTGGTCGAGCGCAACTATGCCGACATCTACAAGAAATTCACCTCGATCGGACCGCTGCTCGACAAGCACGGCAACGGCGGCAAGGGCATCAACTGGGATACCCGCCACGAAGTCAAGGAAATCGGCACGCTCAGCAAGACGGTGGACGAGCCCGGCGTGAGCCAGGGCCGGCCGCGGCTGGATACCGCCATCGACGCCGCCGAGATGATCCTGACCTTCGCGCCGGAAACCAACGGGCATGTCGCGGTAAAGGCGTGGGAAGCGCTGTCGGCCATCACCGGGCGCGATCACGCCCACCTGGCCGCCGGGCGCGAGCACGACAAGATCCGCTTTCGCGACGTCCAGGTGCAGCCGCGCAAGATCATCTCCGCGCCGACCTGGTCCGGGCTCGAATCGGAGGAAGTCAGCTACAACGCAGGCTATACCAATGTGCACGAGCTGATTCCCTGGCGCACCCTGACCGGGCGCCAGCAGTTCTACCAGGACCATCGCTGGATGCTGGATTTTGGCGAGGGCAACTGCGTCTACAAGCCCGCCATCGACACCAAGACCATCGCGCCGATGCTGGGCGCCAAGCCCAACGGCAACACCGAGCTGGTGCTGAACTGGATCACGCCGCACCAGAAGTGGGGCATCCACTCCACCTATTCGGACAACCTGCGCATGCTGACGCTGTCGCGCGGCGGGCCGCACGTCTGGATCTCCGAGACCGAGGCCAAGGCCAGCGGCATCCGGGACAACGACTGGGTGGAAGTCTTCAACGTCAATGGCACGCTGACCGCGCGGGTGGTGGTGTCCCAGCGGGTCCCCAAGGGGATGTGCCTGATGTACCACGCCCAGGAAAAGATCGTGAACGTGCCCGGCGCCGAAACCAGCGGCATGCGCGGCGGCATCCATAACTCGGTGACCCGCACGGTCACCAAGCCCACCCACATGATCGGCGGCTACGCGCAACTGGCCTACGGTTTCAACTACTACGGCACCGTCGGCAGCAACCGCGACGAGTTCGTGATCCTGCGCAAGATGAACAAGGTCGACTGGCTGGAAGGCCCGCTGGTGGAAAAACAAGCCAAGGAAGGAGCTGAGCAATGAAAATCCGCGCCCAGGTAGCCATGGTCCTGAACCTGGACAAGTGCATTGGCTGCCATACCTGCTCGATTACCTGCAAGAACGTGTGGACCAGCCGCGACGGCGTGGAATACGCCTGGTTCAACAACGTCGAGACCAAGCCCGGCATCGGCTACCCCAAGGAGTGGGAGAACCAGGACAAGTGGCATGGCGGCTGGGTGCGCAATGCCGCTGGCAAGCTCGAGCCGCGCCAGGGCAGCAAGCTCGGCATCCTGGCAAAGCTGTTTACCAATCCCAACCTGCCGCAGATCGACGAATACTACGAGCCGTTCACCTACGACTACGAGCACCTGCAGAAGGCTCCGCTGGTGCAGACGCCGCCCACCGCCCGTCCGGTGTCCGTGCTGACCGGCAAGACGATGGAAAAGATCGAATGGGGCCCGAACTGGGAAGACGACCTGGGCGGCGAGTTCAGCGCGCGCAGCAAGGACAAGCTGTTCGAAGACGTGCAAAAGGAGATGTACTCGACCTTCGAGAACACCTTCATGATGTACCTGCCGCGCCTGTGCGAGCATTGCCTGAACCCGACCTGCGTGGCCTCCTGCCCGTCCGGCTCGATCTACAAGCGCGAGGACGACGGCATCGTGCTGGTCGACCAGGACAAATGCCGCGGCTGGCGCATGTGCATCTCCGGATGCCCGTACAAGAAGATCTACTACAACTGGCAAAGCGGCAAGGCCGAGAAATGCCTGTTCTGCTATCCGCGCATCGAAGCGGGCCAGCCCACCGTCTGCGCGGAAACCTGCGTCGGCCGGATCCGCTACCTGGGCGTGATGCTGTACGACGCCGATCGCATCCAGGAAGCCGCCTCGGTGGAGAACACGCAGGATCTCTACCAGTCGCAGCTGGACATCTTCCTCGACCCGCACGATCCGGCCGTCCAGGCCGAAGCGCTGCGCCAGGGCGTCCCGCAAAGCTGGCTGGACGCCGCGCGCAAGTCGCCGGTCTACAAGATGGCCTGCGAATGGAAGGTGGCCTTCCCGCTGCACCCCGAGTACCGCACGCTGCCGATGGTGTGGTACATCCCGCCGCTGTCGCCGATCCAGTCGGCCGCCGAGGCCGGCCACATGGGCATGAACGGCGTGATTCCGGACGTGAAGAGCCTGCGCATCCCGGTCAAGTACCTGGCCAACCTGCTGACCGCGGGGGAAGTCGCGCCGGTGCTCAAGGCGCTCGAGCGCATGCTGGCCATGCGCGCCTACAAGCGCTCGGAAGTGGTGGACGACGTGCAGGACCTGGCTGTGCTGGAACAGGTCGGCCTCACGCCGGCGCAAGTGGAGGACATGTACCAGATCATGGCAATCGCCAACTATGAAGATCGCTTCGTAATCCCGTCCTCGCACAAGGAAATGGTGGAGGACAGCTTCAACGACAAGGCGAGCTGCGGCTTCACGTTCGGCAACGGATGCTCGGGCGGGACGTCCGACGGCTCCCTGTTCGGCAAGAAACCGCAAGGCAGCGTGATGTTCGCGGACATGCCGAAATCGCGCAAGAAGGCCTTGGCGGCGTCATGACCGGCGCCTGACGTGCCGCCACGCCCCCGTTGGCAAACGGGGGGCGGCCGGCACCCGCATCTTCCCCATCCAGACAGAACAGAACAGGAGCCTTCCCATGCCGCTTTACCCCATCCTCAGCGCCCTGCTGTGCTACCCCGAGCAGGAGCTGCTAGACGCCCTGCCTGAAATCGACGCCGCGCTGGCCGAGTGGCCGCAGGCGCAGGCCACGCTGGCGCCGTTGGGCGATCTGTTGAAGACAAACACGCTGATCGAGCTCCAGGAGAACTACGTCGCCACCTTCGACCGCAACCCCGCCCACTCGCTGCACCTGTTCGAACACGTGCACGGCGAGAGCCGGGATCGCGGCCAGGCGATGGTCGACCTGATCGACGAATACCGCCGCGAGGGCTTCGAGCCCGCCGAGGCGGAGCTGCCCGACTACGTGCCGCTGTTCCTGGAGTTCCTGGGCGCGCTGGTCGCAGACGGCAAGGACGCGCATGCCGGACAACTGCTGGGCGACGCCATCCACGTGCTTGCCGCGGTCGGCGACCGGCTGGCGCGCAACGAGAGCCCGTATGCCACGGCGTTCGCCGTATTGCGCACGCTCACGGATGTGCAGCCGCAAGCCCGGACCGAGCCGCCGGTGCGCGACATGGACGAAGCGCTGGAGACCTTCGGCCCCGGCGCGGACGGCGTGGAGCCACTGCTCGCTGCGCGCCCCACGGGCGACCAGCCCGTGCACTTTTACGCCCGTGGTATCACGCCAACTCGCACACCAACCCGCACGCCAACCCCAACGCCCATGCCCACCGCTTGCTGAGGCGACGACCATGAACCTGCTCAACCAATTCCTCTACGGCATCTATCCGTACATCGCCCTGGTCGTCTTCCTGTTCGGCAGCCTGGCGCGCTTCGAGCGCGAACAGTACGGCTGGAAGAGCGACAGCTCGCAGCTGTTGCATCGCGGCAACCTGCGCGTGGGCAGCATCCTCTTTCACGTCGGCATCATCGGGCTGTTCTTCGGCCATCTGGCGGGCCTGCTGACGCCGGTGGCGGTCTGGGACGCACTCGGCGTCTCGCATGGCTTCAAGCAAGGCGTGGCCATGGCGGCCGGCGGCCTGATGGGCACCATGTGCCTGTCCGGCCTGCTGATCCTGCTCCACCGCCGCTTCACCAATGCCCGCGTGTCCGCGGTCACACGTGCCGGCGACAAGGTGCTGCTGCTGTGGATCCTGGCGACCTTGCTGCTGGGCCTTTCCACCATCTTTGAATCGTCCCGCCATATGGACGGCCACATGATGGTGCAGCTCATGACCTGGGCGCAGCACATCGTCACCCTGCGCGGGGACGCCGCCAGCTATATCGCCGACGCACCGCTGCTGTTCAAGCTCCACCTGTTCATGGGGATCTCGCTGTTCGTCATCTTCCCCTTCACCCGCCTGGTGCATGTGTGGAGCGGCTTTGGATCCATCGGCTACCTTGGCCGCGCCTGGCAACTGGTGCGCAGCCGCTAACGCCCGTCCGCCCGCCCGTCCGTCCGTCCACCCACCCACCCGGCAAGGAGAATGCAATGCCTGTGTTAGTCAATGGCGTCGAACTGGAAGACGCCGAAATCGAGCGCGAACTGGCTCACCATAGCGGCTCGCCCGAGCCCACCCGGCATGCCGTGGTTGCCCTTATCCTGCGCCATCTGGTGCGTGCGCAAGCGCGGCGGCTCGGACTGCCCGGCAGCGACGACGAGGCACTCACGCAAGCCCTGCTGGAGCGGGAGGTCGGGCTGCCCGAGCCGGACGAGGCCAGTTGCCGCCGGCATTACGATCACCACCTGGAGCACTTCCGCGAGGGCGAATGGGTCGAGGCCGAGCACATCCTGTTCCAGGTGACGCCACGCGTCCCGCTCGATGCGCTGCGCGCAACCGCCGAGGCCACCCTCGCGCAGGTGCAGGCCGATCCCCCGGCATTCACCGGCCTGGCCATCGCCCGCTCCAACTGCCCGACCGGCGCCGGCGGCGGGCGCCTTGGCCGTGTGTTGCGCGGCGAGACCGCGCCCGAGTTCGAGCGCGCCATCTTCGCGGCGCGCCACCCCGGCGTGTTGGCCCGGCTGGTTGAAACGCGCTATGGCCTGCACGTGGTGCGGGTCGTCGCGCGCTGCGAAGGCGTGCAGTTGCCGTTCGATGCCGTGCGGCAATCCATCGCGCGCGCCCTCGCGGCGGCGGCGCGCGACCGCGCCTGGAAGCAGTATGCAAGCCTGCTGATCGGCGGCGCCAGCATTGAAGGGATCGACCTGGGCGGCGCCGAAACGCCGCTGGTGCAATAAGCAACCTTCACCGCCACGTCCGGCAACAGGCAACAGGCAGCAGGCAGCAGGCAACAGGCGCAGGCACTGGAAAGCCGGAGGCGCACGCATCTCGCTCCACTGGAACGCACGCCGCGCTTTGCCAGTCAGCCTGCCCGGACGCAACTCATGGGAGAACAGTCATGCAACCCGCCATCATTGGCATCGCCGGCACCTCGGGCAGCGGCAAGACCACGCTGATCACAGCCATGCTCGCCTGGTTCCGCCAGCAAGGGCTGACCGTCAACGTCATCAAGCATAGCCACCATCCCCTCGAACTCGAACCGCCGGGCAAGGACAGCGCGCGCTTTCGCCAGGCCGGTGCCGGCGAGGTGCTGGTGGCCTCGCCCTTTCGTTTCGCCATCGTGCACGACCTGAACGGCGCGCCGGAGCCCACCCTGCGCGAGCAGGTGGCACGCCTGGCGCCGGCGGACCTAACCCTGGTGGAAGGGTTCCGCAGCGAAGCCATTGCGCGCATCGAGGTATACCGGCCGGCGCACGGGCGCGCGCCCTACTACCCGCGCGATGCGTCCATCGTCGCGGTGGCCAGCGACGTGCCGCTCGATATCGGCATGCCGTGCCTGCCGCTCGACCAGGCTGCCCAGGTGGCGCGCTTTATTCTCAGGCTGTGCGGGCTGGACGGCGCTGTCGCGCCGCGTGGCGAGCGCCTTGCCGCTTCCCCGGGCAGCGCGCGATGCGAGCCGTCGGCAATCGCTTCCTGAGGACGTTCCGACGCTCCCTTAGACCGCACATCAAGTCCGGAGGTATCGCAATGCCCAAGGCTGGCACCACATCCTTGCCCCTCGTCTACGCCTGCTCTGGCTGCTCCAGCGTGGCGCAGCTCGCCAACACCTTCGCCGTGCGGCTGGATCGCAGCGGGATGGCCGAGATGTCCTGCATCAGCGGGGTTGGCGGCGGCGTTGCCGCGCTCACCAGGGTGGCGCGCTCGGGCCGCCCGATCCTGGCCCTGGACGGCTGCCCGCTGGCCTGCGTGAAAGCCTGCCTGGCCAGCGCGGGCGTGGAACCCGGCCAGCACCTTGTGCTCAACCGCCTGGGGGCCACCAAGCGGCAGCATGGCGAATGCAGCGAAGCGGAGGCTGGCGCGGCCTGGCAGGCCGTGATGTCGGCGCTGTCGGCTATCAAGGATGCGTCGCCCCAGCCTGCTGACAAACCGGCGGCATTAGCCGAGAGCGACAAGTTGCGCCAAAGCAGCCTGGAATGACGACGGCTTTGACTCCCTCTCCTGTCACATCACGGGGAGAGGGTTGGCTAGAGGGGGCGGTTTGGCCAGGCGCCACTTGAAGCCAAGCCAATGGCTTGGTCCGGCGCGACGGCATAACAAGCGCCCACCCACTCCCCCGGCCGCCCTTGCCGCCTCATCAGCCAGCGTGCGGCGCGACGGCACCCGCCGCCAGATGCCTGGTCAGGCCGGTCAGCCACTCCGGCCGGCTCACCGCGTCCAGCCAGTATTTCACTTCCAGGCCGAGCGCGGTATCGCCGCCGATCACCAGACGCCGCTGGAAGAACAGCGTGTCGGTATCGGCCTGCCCGCCCAGCAGACGCAGGTAATCGACAGCCTTGGCGCGCAACGCCAGCGTCGGGGGGGTGCCGTCAAAGGGCCCGGCGGCGAAGCGGCCATCCGCGCAGCGAAAACGTATCTGCAGGCCAAGGTCCTCCACCGTCAACAGGAAGCAGTGGCCATCGAGCGCCGCCGGTGGCTGCAGCCAGCCACGCCGCCGCGCAAGCTCCAGCGCGGCCACCAGGGGTAAGGCCTGGGCCTGCGCCGGAACCGCGCGGTGCAGGCGTGCCAGCATGGCTTTGGGGCCGATCATGCGTGTGCCTCCTGCCAGGCGATGCCGGCCTTTGCGCCCCAGTAGCCATTGCTGGGCTGTGCCCCCGCCGGCAGCAGGCCGCCGGATGCCGTGGTCCGTGCGCCGGACCGCAGTGCCGCGAGCGCTGCCACGACATCCAGCGTGGCGCTGGCATGCGGGCTGACGCGCACGGAGTCGATCCCCATGGCCATCAAGGCCGGCACTTCGGCGCACAGGTCGAGACAAGTCGCGGACTGGATCTGCACCCCGTTGAGCGTGAAGAATGGCTGGCCCTCCCCGGTCGAGGCCACCAGGCCATCCGGGTAATCCAGACAGCGGAACTCGCAGTTGTCCTTGCGCAGCCTGTGATGGCGCGCGGTGAAACAACGCGCCGAAAACGCCAGCGGCATGCGGCCCCAGACCAGTACCTCCAGCCCCGTGGCTGCCGGGCGAGCCGCCGCCAGCGCCGCCAGCGCGGTGCGGTCCATTTCCAGCGGTGGCACGCATGCCACTGCGCCCAGCCCGCTCAGCCAGGCCAGCGTATCCGCGTGATACACGTTGAGATGCGGTCCGCACACGAAGGGGCGTCCATGCATCCGGTTGACCGCGCCGAGGTCGTTGGCCTCGACCAGATATTCTGTCTGCTCGCAAACGCGGTGCATGCAGGCAATATCGCTGTCGGACTCGACCAGCACCGGCGTCGAGAGCACGACGTCCTTGCCGGCCTCCTGCAGCATCTGCGCGATCTCCAGCCAGTGGGCATGGCGTAGCTCATGACGCCGGGTACAGACGGTTTCGCCCAGGTAGACGCGGTCGACCGCGGAGTGCGCGACCTCGGCATAGAACTGCATGACCGTGGCACGCGGCCAGTAGTACAGCAGCGGGCCGAGCGAGATGCCCAAGCGGGCCGCCGTGGCGGCGGCGGGGTCGATCATCGAATCGTTCATGGGTAGTTGGGTTCCAGAAGAAAGTTGGCATGCCGTGAGGCATGAGGAATGCAGCCGGCAAAGGCGCGACGGACCTGCCTTAGCGCCACGGCCGGTCGTACGCGCCCTGGGTAACCTGGTCACCCTCGGCGTGCCGGCCAAGCACGCCCTGCCATTCCTGCCGTGCTGTGAAGCGCGCCGGATCGGTGCACGCCGCGTCGATCGCCGCGCGCAGCACGCCGACCACATCGCCCACATAACGCGGGCTGCGCTGGCGGCCTTCGATCTTGATGGCAGCGATGCCCATGCCGATCAGCGCCGGCAGCAGCGACAGCGCATTGAGGCTGGTCGGCTCCTCGAGCACATAGCCCCGTTCGCCTTCCACCTCGAATCGCCCTTTGCACAACGTCGGATAGCCGGCGGCCTCGCCCGGCGCGTAGCTGTCGATCAGGATGCCGGACAGCCGCGCCTGCATGGTTCCCTCGCGCTCTTCCCAGCGTACCGCGTGCGCGGGCGAGCACACCCCCTTGTTGTTCGGCGAGTCGCCAGTCGCGTAGGAGGACAGCAGGCAGCGGCCTTCGGCCATCACGCACAGGCTGCCGAAGCCAAACACTTCGAGCTCCACGTCGGTCTGGCGCGCTAGCTTGCCAATCTGCGCCAGCGTCAGCACACGCGGCAGCACCACCCGGTGTATGCCGAAACGCGCGCGCATCAGCTCGATGGCGTCGGCATGCGTGGCCGAGCCTTGCACCGACAGATGAAGACGCAGTTGCGGATGGCGCTCGCGGGCATAGGCCATGAGGCCGGGGTCGGCCATGATGACCGCGTCAGCGCCGAGTTCCGCCGCGGCATCGACGGCGCGATGCCAGCACGTGACCGCACCCATCTGCGCGAAGGTATTGATGGCGAACAAGACTTGCGCGCCTTGCGCATGGGCCTCGGCCACGCCTGCCTGGATGTCGGCCTCGGTGAAGTTCAGCCCGCCGAAGTTGCGCGCATTGGTGGCGTCGCGCAGGCCAAGGTAGACGGCGTCGGCGCCACGTTGCAGCGCCACGCGCAGCGCCGCCAGCGAGCCGGCGGGCGCAACCAGTTGCGGTCGGCGCGTTGCGCCGGATGTGTTGGGTGTCATTGGATAGGCTCAACGGGGTCAACAGGGTCAACGGGGTTTAGGAGTCCGCATGCGCCGCGGTGGCGGCGAACGCCTGTGAGGCACGATCCTAGCCAAGCCCGGGGGCGAACCAGTTGACCAGGCGCAAAAGCGTGGGCTGTGGCGCGCGCATGGAACAGCGGCCCTCCGCCGAGTGGCATAGGCCATTGGTATCGTGCCGTGCGCGGCTTGATCCAGCGCAATTCCCCGGCCACCTGCCCATGCAACCCTATGCCGGTTTCCTGTATCGCCCGGCACCTCCGCCGGCGAGCGGGATGTCTTATCGAGGGTGATATGCAAGAGCAATGGCTAAAGCTGATGGGCCGCCGGCTGGTCCCGGTGGTACAGGGCGGCATGGGTATTGGCATCTCCGCGCACCGGCTCGCGGGCGCGGTGGCGAGCCAGAACGGCATGGGCACCATTGCCAGCATCGATCTGCGCCACCATCATCCGGACCTGCTGGCGGCCACCGCCAAATCACGCGACAAGGACAAGACGGAAGCGGCGAACCTGGTGGCCCTGGATCGCGAGATCCAGGGCGCGCGGCGGCTCTCCGGCGGGCGCGGCGCCATCGCGGTCAACGTCATGAAAGCAGTCAGCTCGCATGCCGCGCTGGTCCGGCAGGCTTGCGAGAGCGGGGCCGATGCGATCGTGATGGGCGCGGGACTGCCCCTCGACCTGCCCGACCTCACGGCCGGCCACCCGAACATTGCGCTGATCCCGATCCTGTCGGATTCCCGTGGCATCGGCCTGGTGCTGCGCAAGTGGATGAAGAAAAACCGCCTGCCGGACGCGATCGTCGTCGAACATCCGGCGCACGCCGGCGGCCACCTCGGGGCTTCGCGCATCGAGGACCTCGGCGACCAGCGCTTCTCCTTCACCCGCGTGCTGGCCGAATGCCGTGAACTGTTCGCCGGGCTGGGGCTGGCCTGGGACAGCGTACCCCTGATCCTTGCCGGCGGCATCAACACCCACGCCAAAGTCCGTCACTGGCTGGATCAAGGCGCCGCCGCCGTGCAACTGGGCACGGCCTTTGCCGTCACCGAGGAAGGCGATGCACACCCGGCCTTCAAGGAAGTCCTGGCCAGTGCGCATCCCGGACAACTGAGTGAATTCACCAGCGTGGCCGGCCTGCCAGCACGCGCCGTGCTGACGCCCTGGCTCAAGCGTTACCTGTCGCGTGAAGCCGCGCTGCAGACCCGCGCCAAGGTGCGCGACTGCCTCGAAGGCTTCGACTGCCTGCAGGCCTGCGGCCTGCGCGATGGCGTCGGCCGCGTGGGCCAGTTCTGCATCGACCTCAAGCTGGCCCAGGCCATGCGCGGCGACGTGGAACGCGGGCTATTCTTCCGTGGCAAGGGAGCCTTGCCGTTCGGCGAGGCCATCCGTCCGGTGCGCGAACTGATGCATTACCTGCTCACCGGCGAAATGCCCGCGGGCGCCGGCACGCAGCGGGGCACGGTGGCCCCGGCCATTTGACTGCACCCGCCTCACCGCACTGACCGATTCATCCCGGTCTCGACGCCGGAAATTGCGTCACGCCATGATATTTAAGGAAAGTTAGCCAAGCGCCACCCGGCGACGCAGGGGATATTGATTTTGCGCAAGTCGCCACGCCGGCTTCGCGTCAATAATGCGACAAGCCCCTGAAGCGCCGATCCAGACCGAAGACGTCCGCCGGGGGGCCGGAGCCATATGGTAGATCTCACGCCCCCTTCCCCGTCCGCTTTCCCGCCCGCTTCCCCGTGCGCTTCGCGGCACGCTTCCCCCGTGGAGCAGTCCTTCCCGGCGCTGCCTGGCCAGGCAGCGTTGCCTGGTTTGCGCCACCGGCTGTCGACACGCATCGTCTCGCTCTCGCTGGGCGCGCTGCTGATCGTGCTGGCCATGATTTCCGGGACGCTGTGGCTGTCATGGCAGCTCGAAGGCGCGGGCGCGGCCATCAATGATGCGGGCAGCCTGCGCATGCGCGCCAATCGCGTCGCCATCGAACTGGCCAGGGCACATGCCGGCGAGCGCCATCAACTGGATGCGCAGATCACCGGGATGGATGCCACTCTGGCACGCCTGCGCCAAGGCGATCCGGCGCGGCCCTTGTTCCTGCCGGACGACCCCGGCATCCGCGCACAACTGGAGCGGGTCAGCCATGACTGGAACCAGCGCATCAAGCCCAGCGCGCTCGCCGACCTGGGCGTCGCAACCGGCGAAGCGCCTGCCTACCCTGCCGCGCTGGCCGCCTTTGTCGATCAGGTCAATCGCCTGGTCAGCATGATCGAGCAGGAGAACGCCACCAAGACCACCCTGCTGCGGCTGTCTCAGGCCGGACTCGCGGCAATGGCCTGCATGGGTACGGTGGCCGTCATCTACCTGCTCTACATCTGGATCATCCTTCCGGTCATGCGCTTGCAGGATGGCTTGCAGCGCATGGCCGCGCGGGAGTTCTCCCTGCGCCTGCCGGTGGAGACGCGCGACGAGTTCGGCATGCTGGCGGACGGTTTCAACCGGATGGCCGGCGAACTGGAGGGGCTATACCAGGACCTGGAAGCACGCGTGGCGCAGAAGACCGCCGAGCTGGCGCGGCACAACCGCGACCTCGCGGCGCTTTACGACATGGCCGCCTTTCTCAATATGCCGAATGACAGCGAGGCGCTTTGCCGCGGCTTCCTGGAGCGCGTGATGCAGCAGTTCAATGCCGACGGCGGCAGCGTGCGCATGATCGATGCGGACCACGGCCAGCTGCACCTGGTGGTGTCGGCTGGCTACTCGGCTGCACTGGAAGAAGCCGAGCACTGCATGAGGGTGGACGCGTGTTTTTGTGGCGAGGCGGCCAGCGAATCCGTCGTACTGATTGAAGATCTCAGCAAGGGAGCCGCACTCTCGGCCGGCCGGCCAGCGTCCGATGCGCGCTTCGGCTGCGCGAGGGAAGGCTTCCCGGGGCTTGCGGTGTTCCGCATAGAAACGCAGCGCACGGTGCTAGGCACCTTCTCCCTGCACTTCCGCCAGCCGCTGAAGCTGCCCGCCTCGGATATCCGCCTGCTCGAGACCTTCGGACAGCATCTCGGCGTGGCGCTGGATCATCTGCACCTGTCGGAAACCGCGCGCCAGCTTGCGGTGGTGGAAGAGCGCAACCTGGTAGCACAGGGCCTGCACGACAGCATTGCCCAGGGCCTCAACTACCTGAACCTGCAGGTGCAGGTGCTGGAAGACGCGGTCTCGCGCAGCGATATGGACGAGACGCGCACCATCGTGCCGCTGTTGCGTTGCGGTGTGGAAGAAAGCTATCAGGATGTGCGCGAACTCCTGCTCAACTTCCGCAGCAAGCTGGCGCATGGTGAGTTGCGCCAGGCAGTGGAAGACACCGTGGCGCGCTTCCGCCGCCAGAGCGCAACGGAGCTTGCCCTGGCGTTCAATGACGCGCAGGGCGGGCCGCCCCTGCAGCCGGAGCAGCAATTGCAGGTGCTGTTCATCCTGCAGGAGGCGCTGTCCAATGTGCGAAAGCATGCGCGCGCCGGCCACGCCAGCGTCATCGTGCGCAATGGGCGCACCTTCAGCATGGTCGTGGAGGACGATGGCGAAGGCTTCGACCCCATGGAGCCGGCCGCCGACGATCAGGCCCACGTGGGATTGCACATCATGCGCGAGCGGGCGGCCCGGCTTTCGGCCAGCCTCCGGATCGTGGCCGCGCGCGGCACGGGCACGCGCGTTGAGCTCATCCTGCCTCGGTAACCAACGCCACGGCCGCCGGCCGCCCTCGCTCGCCTACTTCGTTCAAGTGAATATCATGACCATCCGCATCCTCCTGATAGACGACCACTCCCTGTTTCGCTCGGGCGTGCGCGCCCTGCTTGCGCGCCAGACCGATTTCGAAATCGTCGACGAAGCGGCGGATGGCGTGGAAGGCATCAAGCGGGCCAAGCAGCACCGGCCCGATGTGATCCTGCTGGACCTGAACATGCCCGGCCTGTCGGGGCTTGAAACCCTGCAGTTGCTGGTGGAAGACTTGCCCGAGAGTGCCGTGGTGATGCTCACTGTGTCGGAGCAAGCCGAGGAACTGGCGGCCGCCCTGCGCAGCGGTGCCCGGGGCTATCTGTTAAAGAATATCGAAACGGAAACCCTGACCGGCGCCATCCGCCGCGCCGCGGCGGGAGAGGCGGTCATTTCGCAAAGCATGACGGCAAAACTTGTCGCGCAATTCCGTGCGCCCACCAACCCTGCCGCGACCACGGCAGCATGCGTGAGCGACGAGCCCCGGCTTACCTCGCGCGAACACGAGATCGTGCGTGGCCTCACGCGCGGCGAAAGCAATAAGGAGATCGCGCGCGAGCTGGGCGTGGCGGAAAGCACCGTCAAGATCCATGTGCAGAATATCCTCAAGAAACTCAACCTGACGAGCCGCGTGCAGATCGCGGTCTACGCCGTCGAGCGCGGGCTGACTGCGCCCGGCTGAAGCGGCCGCGCATCACTTGCCCTCGAGACATGACCGAATCCGTCATTCCCATTTTCGACCTGCGCGATCATCGCTACCGCTCGATGACGCCAAGCATTCCGGCCGTGCTCACCGCACCGTCCGGGCTGGTTGCCGACACGCGCGG